>NZ_RAWC01000400.1:0-3007 GCF_003611685.1 Corallococcus sp. CA049B
CCCCTGGACCCCGGCCCGCTGACAGGCGAGTCCCCTCTGCTGGCCCATGTACCCGCTCCGGACGGGGAGGGCGAAGCCCCCCTGCCCGTGCCGGCCGACCTGGACGAATCCGCCACCCAGCCCGCGCCAAGGGGCCCGGTGACGGTCGTCGCGAAGGTCGAGCCCTCGTCCGCCGCCGACAAGGCCCGCAGGCGGCGTCAACTGGCCCGGTCGCTCCAGGGGCAGGCCATCCTCTTCTGGCAGCGCCAGTCGCTGCCCAAGCGCATCGGCCTCGCGTCGCTGGCGGCCGTGGCCGTGCTGGCCGGGGTGACGCTGCTCGTGGCGCTCGTGTCCCCCACGGCCATCCGGCTTCCGGGCCGTGAACCCTTCAAGCTGGGCATGGAGCCGGTGACGGACTCCTTCGGCCTGGGGGAGGGCGTGCGCTGGGTCCACGCCGACGACAAGCTTTTCGACTTCCGCTTCGTGTCCCCCACGCGCGCGGTGGCGGTGCTGCACTACCAGGCCAGCAACATCGCCCGGGACGAGGTCAACCTGTCCCTCAACGGCGTGTCCCTGGGCTGGGTGCCCCCGGACACGGCACAGACCGCCGAGCGTGAGCTGGAGCAGATCCTCCCGCCCAGCCTCCTGCGGCGCAACGCCAACAACCAGCTCCTCTTCGACAACGCCCTCAACCCGCCCGGCCGTGACCCGTGGCGCATCTGGAACCTGCGGCTGGAGATCATCCCGGTGCCGGAGGCGACGCCGGAGCAGCTGATCCTCTCCGCCCGGGAGGCCGCGAAGGCGGGGGCCCGCTTCTACGAGCTCAAGGACGTGGGCGCGGAGAACCTGTTCAAGGCGTGGCGGGAATACCGGGCCGCGTGGATCACCCTGGAGGCGCTGGACGACAAGCCGGAGCTCTACGAGGACGTCCGGGAGCGGATCGCCCAGATTTCAACGGAGCTGGACCACCGCTGCAGCCAGCTGATGATGCAGTTCCAGCGGGCGGTTCAGTTCCGCAGCCGACGGGATGCGGTCGCGACCCTGGAAGACGTACGGAGACGCTTCCCTACGGCCGAGCATCGCTGCCACAATCTCGCGCAGGAAAAAGCCTATGAGCACGAGCTTTAGGGCTCGTGCCCCCCTCAGCAGGACGCGGTGACCGCCATGTCGAACGCACCTCCCCCCGCCCGCCGACGGCCTACGTCCGGTACGCCCTCCTCCGGGACGGGTTCGCGCGCGCCGGTCCGCCGGTCGACCGCCGGTGCCGCCGCGGCCCGCCCCGCGAAGCTCGTCGTCATCGCCGGCCCCATGGAGGGCGAGGAGTTCGCGCTCTCCGAGCTCGAGTACACGGTCGGCCGCGCCACCGACAACCCCATCTGCATCCAGGACACGTCCGTCTCCCGCAAGCACGTGACGCTGCGCAAGGAGTCCGCCGGCTGGATGGTCAGTGACATGGGCTCCGGCAACGGAACCATCGTCAACGGCGAGCCCATCGCCGAGGAGACGCTTCTCGCCAACGGCGACGTCATCACGCTGGGCGACTCGGAGCTGCGCTACGAGGACACCGCCAACAGCACCGCCAAGGTGCAGGCCCCCTCCAGCCCCCGGCCCCGTCCGTCCACGGCGGCGGGCCGCGGTCCCACGGCCATTCCCTCGCGCCCCGCCCGGGAGGGCCGCGCGCGCCCGCAGACGTCGCGGGCCGCGGCCGCCGCGGAGCTCACGCCGGAAGCGCAGCGCAAGCGCATGCGGATGAAGCTCGCGGGCGTCGCCGTGCTGGTGGTGCTCTTCGCGGGCCTGGGCGTCGCGCGCTCGCGCATGCGGCAGCAGCAGGAGGAGCAGGGCCGCATCGAGGCGGAGCAGCGCAAGTACCGCGAGCAGCTGGGCGGCCTCTTCCAGGAGGCCAAGAACCTGGTGCGCGAGGGCCAGTGGGAGCAGGCCAAGGCGAAGCTGGAGGAGCTCCACACGCAGGCGCCGACCTACCCCGGCGTGGAGGACTACCTGAAGGCCGCGGAGCGGGAGATCCCCAACCAGAAGCACCTGGGCGCGGCCCAGGCGGCGCTGGACAAGGGGCAGCTCGCCGCCGCGAAGGCGTCCATCGAGAAGGTGAGCAGCGACACCCAGCTCTACGAGCAGCTGAAGACGGCGCGCAAGAACCTGACGGACGCCGCCGACACGCGCACGAAGGAGGCCAAGCGGCTGCTGGACACCCGCGCGCTGGAGAACGTGCAGAACGCCAAGGCCATCACCGACGACGTGCTCGCGACCTTCCCGGAGCACCGCGACGGCAAGCTCGTCAATGACGACGCCGTGCGCGTCATCGCGGACCTGACGCGTCCGGACCCCGTGCGCGTGGCCGCGGCGCCCAAGCCGTGGGAGCCCGCGGTGGACCGCTTCCGCGACGCGGACATCACCGGCGCGGTGGCCATCCTCAATGCGTGCTCGGCCAAGACGGCCCAGTGCAAGCGGCTGATGGCGCAGATGACGGAGTTCGGCAACCTCTACAAGAAGCTGGAGGACCTGGACGCCAAGGGCCTCACCCGCCTGCTCGCGCTGGACAAGGACATCACCGACGGGCGCACGAGCAAGATGGCGCGCAACGCGGGCACCCGCGCGGGCAACATCTATTACAAGAGCGCCGCGGGCGCGAAGGCCGCCGGCCAGTGGTCGCGCGCCATGGAGTTCGCCCGCCGCGCGCTCCAGGCGGACCCGAGCCACGCGGGCGCCGCCAACATCGTCAACGACCTCAAGGGCAAGGCGAAGGACCTGTACATGCAGGCCTACTCCATCAAGGACTCCAGCCCGGAGGACGCGCTGCCCAAGTTCCGCGACGTCGTCGCGATGACGCCGCCCGACGATGAGCTGCACGGCAAGGCCCAGGGCTGGGTCGAGAAGCTGTCGCGATGAAGAAGCGCAAGGGGCTGGAGCCGCCTCCGGCCGACGAGCCGGGGCAGGGCGACCTGTTCGGCACGTCGCTGCTGCCCCCCTTGCGTCCCGCGCCGGCGAAGGCCGCCAGCGGAGGCAAGCCGCC
>NZ_RAWC01000401.1:0-2941 GCF_003611685.1 Corallococcus sp. CA049B
GGCTGCTCCTGGGGGCCGCAGCCGGCGCCTCCCACGAGGGTGAGTCCGAGCACCGTCGACACGAGCCATTTCTGCATCTGCATGGTGAATGTACTTTCGTTGAGGAACGCCTGAGGACAGGCGCTTCGCGCGGCCGCGCCAGCGAAGAGGGGGCGAGTTGGGGAACGGCGGCCACCGGGCCCAGCCCGCGGCGACACGTCGTCGCGCACGGCGGGAACCCCGGTCCGCCCTTCATACGTAGGACCCTCGAAACGCTGGTTGTGCGGCCCCCCTGAAAGCAGCCCCGATGCGCCTTGCTGGAAGGTTCTTCCCCGCACGCCAACACGCACCTTCACGCCAACGACAGGCAGGGCGTGGAACGGCTGTGCCGCTACGGGGCGCGTAGCGCGCTGAGGCAGGAGCGCTTGCCGCAAGCGGAGGACGGCCGCATCGCCTCAGGACGTCCAGGCACTGCGGGACGGCGTCTCCGCGGGCGACGTGTTCAACCTCGCCGGCTCGGTGGTGTCGCTGGCGGGCGACATCGCCGGCTTCGTCCCGGTGGCGGGGACCGCGGGCGACGTGGTGGCCACGGTCGCGGGAGAGGCGCTCCGCGCGGTGGGCAGCTTCCTGAACGGCGACCTGGGCCCCGACCTCGAGGACTTCTCCGTGGACGAGGTGACCGACATCCTCCAGGACACGCTCGGCCTCTCGGAAGCCGAGGTGCAGTTGCTATTGGGGGGCACGAGCAGCGGCTACGGGAAGCGGATGCAGGCGCTGGGCCTGGCGCCACTGCAGATCCGCGAGCTGCTCACCCAGACGGAGCCGCCGCTGTTCGCCTTCTCCGACGACCTCGGGAGCTACGAGCCGAAGGGCGACGCCCGATTCCTCTTCGAGACGCTCGCCGCGTTTGGCATGAGCGGGGACGCGGCGTTCGAGTTCATCCAGGAGTACGGCGACGCGCTGTCGGCGTTCGAGCAGGTCGACCAGTACGCCCTCCCGGAGTCGTCGCTGGGGGCCGCGATCTCCAGCGGCGACTTCGCCGCCTTCCGCGAGGAGGCGCTGCGGCTGCTACCGGATGACATCGCCGAGGAACTAGAGCCCTACCTGGACGCGACACCGAACACCGAATTCTTCGAGGCCTGAGGCTCGAAGGGGCGGCGCAGGATGAGGGCCCGGCCCGGGGCGCAACGGTCTTCACGCGCCTGGTGCCTCGGAGTGCAATCAAGCCGGGCGTGGCGCGTAGCGGGGACAGCCGTCATCCCCCCGTTACCCCAGAACCTCCCATGTCCCAGATTCCGAAGCGCCTGCTCTGGTTGTGCCTGCTGGGCCCGCTGCTCGCCTGTGCGTCCGCGCCGGTCCCGAAGCCCGAAGCCTCCGAGAAGAGCCCGCCTGACTTCTTCGGCGCGAAGGAGCCGAAGTCCCGGCTGATGATGCTGGGGACGTTCCACTTCGAGGACGCGGGGCTGGACGAGTACAAGCCCCAGCACCGGCTGGACGTGCTCTCTCCGGAGCGGCAGCGCGAGGTCGAGGCCCTGGTGGAAGCGCTGGCGAAGTTCCAGCCGACGCGCATCACCGTGGAGGTGAACGTCCCCCAGCAGGACAAGCTGGATGCCCAGTACCAGGACTATGTGGCAGGCCGCGCCGGGCTGACGGCGAATGAGGTCGACCAGGTGGGCTTCCGGCTGGCGAAGAAGCTGGGGCACCCGAAGGTCTACGCCATCGACTCGGCCCCGCATCAGGTGCTCGACCAACTGTACTACGCGGTGGATGAAAAGCAGGTCGCGACGCTCGACCCGAAGTGGCAGGCGCGTTTCACCCAGCTCTACACGCATGACGACGAGCTGAAGACGCGTCAGTCGCTCATCGACCACCTGCGCTACGTGAACTCACCGGAGCGCATCCGCCAGGGGCACGGCGCGTACTCCATCGCCCACTTCAAGGTGGACGGAGAGGACGGCTACCTCGGCGTGGACCTGCGGACGGCCTGGTACAACCGCAACCTGCGAATCTTCCGCAACCTCCAGCGGCTCATGTCCGCACCAGAGGAGCGCGTCCTGCTCATCATCGGCGCGGGCCACCTGCCCATCCTCCAATTCGTCGCCGAGACCTCCCCCGAATACGAGCTCGTTGACGTGCGGGACTACCTGCGCGCGCAATGAGGGCCATTTGCTCTGTTGCGATTCTTGGTGGGCATGGCCAGGGGCAGTCTCAAGCGGTTGTCGCAACAGCTGACGCGAACACTTCGGCAGGTGTTCGCCATGCAAGCGTTTGACGCGGGCGCCCATTGAGTTCATGCGCGATGGCGTCGAGTTGCTTGCCGGAGAAGGCGCTCAGGTCTACCCCTTTGGGGAGGTACTGGCGCAGGAGACCGTTGGTGTTTTCGTTGCTGCCGCGCTGCCAGGAACTGTGCGGGTCGCAGAAGTAGACTTGTACCTGGGTGTCGATGGTGAAGTGTGCATGCTCGGCCATCTCCTTGCCCTGGTCCCACATGAGCGAGCGGCGCAGGTGCTCGGGCAGCCGCTGAATCTGCACTGTCAGGGCCTCGCGGACACGCTCTGCCGTCCGGCCGTGCGGCAACTCAAGCAACATCAAGTAGCGGCTGTTGCGCTCCACGAGGGTGCCGACAGCGGATTTGCCGGCCTTGCCGATGATGAGGTCCCCTTCCCAGTGGCCCACGACGGCGCGGTCCTCGGATTCCGGCGGCCTCTGGCTGAGCATCACTATAGCGCGCGACTGTCCGCCCACGTCGTTGCGCTTGCTGGGCCGACGCTGGGTCCGGCCCGTACGCAAGCAGGCGGCGAACTCTTTGCATAGCGCGCCTCGCATCTGCACTAATACTACCCGGTCACTTGAAGGCGGGTGGCAGGCGTGATCTACGGTCGGGATGACACCCGCGCAGCTCAAGAAGCTGGACGAGGCACTGGGCGCCTACCTTGAGGAGATGGTCGCCGGCATGGGGCGA
>NZ_RAWC01000402.1:0-2939 GCF_003611685.1 Corallococcus sp. CA049B
GGGTGGGGGAGGTGTTGCGAGCGCGGGGAGCGACTTAGCTTCTGGCGCCGGAAGTCCCACGTAGAGAAAGAGTTTCCCCAGGAGTGGTCCGTGGCCAAAAAGTCCTTCACGCTGATGGTCATCCCGGACCACGACGCTCCGGTGAAGCGCTACACCATCCAGCGCTCCTGGCTGGTGCAGGTGGGCATGGGCCTGATGCTGGTGGCGGGCCTGGGCGCCGGTGCGAGCATCCACTACCTCCAGGTGGCGGCGGACGCGTCGGAGAACCGCATCCTGCGTGAGGAGAACCTCACGCTGCGCTCGCAGCTGAAGTCGGTGCGTGAGCGCATCGAGCACATCGGTTCGACGCTGGATCGCGTGGAGCGTTTCGACCAGAAGCTGCGCGCGGTGACGTTGCTGTCGGACCCGCAGCGCAACCTGGCCATGGGCCCCACGGAGCCGGAGACCGGCACCACGGCGCCCGCGACGGACACGCAGTTCACCCAGCTGACCACCACGGACACGCCCAAGATGATGCTGGGCCGCCTGGACCGGCTCTCCGCGGAGGCCACCCGCCAGGAGCTGAGCCTCCAGGACCTGCAGGCCTACTTCCAGGACCAGAAGTCGCTGCTCGCCTCCACGCCGTCGGTGTGGCCGGCGCGCGGCTGGGTGACCAGCGATTTCGGTCAGCGCCTGGACCCGTACACGGCGGACCGCGTGACGCACTCGGGCCTGGACATCGCGGCGCCGCACGGCAAGGAGGTCACCGCGCCGTCTGACGGCACGGTGGTGTTCGCGGGCCTGGAGGGCGGGTACGGCAACGTGCTCGTCATCGACCACGGCTACGGCATCAAGACGCGCTACGGCCACCTGTCCAAGATCCTGGTGAAGGCCGGGGACCGGGTGAAGCGCGGCGCGTCCATCGCGGCGGTGGGCAACACCGGCCGCTCCACCGGCCCGCACCTGCACTACGAAGTGCGCGTGAACGGCGTGCCGCAGAACCCGCGCAAGTTCATCCTCGAAGAGTAGGAGACGAGGAGGCGTCGAGGAGGCGCCGAGTCGCTCGGGGACGCCTCAGGTTCCTTCCGGCTCCGGAAGGAACGCATCCAGGCGCAGGCGCCGCCGCTGCAGGCCGTGCGTCCGCCCGGTGCGCTCCATGATGTAGGCCCGCTCCACCTCCGCCCACAGGAGCGGCCCCAGCACCTGCCAGTGTGACGGCTGGTGCACCGTCAGCTCCAGCAGCGCCACGGTGAAGCCCGGCACGTCGGTGCCAGAGGCGCCCGGAGGCAGCGAGGAGCGCAGGTCCTCCGAAAGCTTCGCGCGCGTCGCTTCCGCGCTGTCCTCGCGCACGGTGAGCTGGGACGTGGGCAGCAGCAGCACCGCGAACCCGTCCGGCTGGAAGCGCACGATGCGCGCGCCCGGGTACTGCGCGCCGAGCGACGCCACGACGCCCTTGAGCAGCGCGTCCCCGGCGGGGAAGCCGAAGCGCGCGTTGAAGTGGATCATCTCCTTCACGTCCACCATCAGCGCGCCCACGCGCCAGCCGTCGTGGTGCGCGTGCGTGGACAAATCAAACTCCTCCTTGAGGAGCGTGCCCTGGGTGAGCGCCAGCACGTGCATGGCCCCGGTGGCGTCCAGTTGGCCGCGCCGGCGCTGCTCGGCGGCGATGAGCTCCTGGGCGGCCGCCTGCGGCGCCTCCTGGGCGTGCCCCGGGCGCGCGGCCCGGGGGTGGAGGGCGACGAGGGCGGTGGCGGTGGCGTCGTCGAGTGAGTAGGGCATCGTGTCCGCGTGTGTAGCGCGGACCCGCCCCGGGCGCAGGAAAGCTTCTTGCCCGCGCCCGCTCCGTCGCCCTCAGCGCATGCGGAGCCTTCAGCGCATGCGATGGGCCGTCACGGTGACTTCGTCCCGGTCATGGTAGAGCTGGCGGACGGTGAGGCCCTCCCAGCCCCCGTCCTCCACGAGCGTCTGGCGCACCCGCAGGAGCAGCGGGTTCTTGTCCTTCATGGGCAGCTTGATGTTGGCCACCAGGTTGCGCGCCCAGCGGCGCCGGCCCCACTTGGCCAACAGCTGCGCCACTTCCAGGGGCCGCCACGCCATGTCGCAGAAGAGCCAGTCCGCGGACTCCTCCGGGGCGTAGGCGAAGGCGCTCTCCTGCACGTGCTGGACGCGCGGGTTCCTCGCCAGCTCCGGCATCAGCTTCGCGGGGTCCACCGCCACCACCCGCGCCCCTCGCGCCACCAGCCGCTGCGTCCAGCCGCCCGGCGCCGCGCCCAGGTCCACGCAGACGTCGCCGCGCCCGGGCTCATGCGCCAGCCCGTCCAGGGCCTCCTCCAGCTTCATCGCCGCGCGGGAAGGGGACTCGCCCGCGCGCTTCATCCGCCGCCGCCCGCCCGGCGCGAGCGACAGGGCCTCACGGGCGCTCACCGCGCCCAAGCTCAGCACCCCGTCTGGCGCGACGCACAGGCCCACCAGCAGGGCCCCTGCCTCGCGCGCCCGTCCGTCGTCCTCCAGCACGCGTCCCTCGGGGAGCGCGGTCCGCACCGCCGCCTCCAGGGCTTCCGCGCGGCCCGCCTGCGTGTTGCCCTTCGCGCTGTCCGGCGTGTAGGCCCGCAGGAGCCAGGGCACACGGGTGGGCAGTCCGGACATGGCCGCCAGGATGTCCTCCACCGGCACCTGCGCCCCACCCGGGAGCGCCCAGGTCTTGAGGACCTTCTCGGCCGCCCGGCCAAAGGCGGGGGGGACCTCCGGCCGCTGCTCGGACTCCACCAGGGCCGGCCCCAGGAGGCGGGGACCCGCCCCAGCCCAGGTCAGCTCCTCGAACAGGTGCGACTCGAAGCCCTCCCGGCAGGTCCACAGCCACCGGCCCGGTTGGGCCGCCAGCGTCTGTGCGGGCATGGATGGCACGCGCGCCCGAGGTGGGATGCGCGGCGCGGGCGAGGCGATAGGAGCCGGGGCGGAGC
>NZ_RAWC01000403.1:0-2884 GCF_003611685.1 Corallococcus sp. CA049B
GGCCACGGTGCCGGCGTCCAGCGCGGACGCGGTCTGCGAGGCGACGTCCATGGGGACATCCGCCATGCGCTGTTTCCACCACCACACGCCACCCGCGGCCGCGCCGAGGATGACGGAGACGGCAACCACCGGTCCGAAGGGATTGCGCTTCGGTGGTCCACCGAGGGTGGGAAGATTCGGCCGCATTCAGGCTCCCTGAGGGTAAGAAGGTACGCGGGGGCCGGAACCGCCGGCGAAAAGGCGATATTTCGGCCCCCAGGCTACTCGTCCGGGCCGTCTTCCTGACCGTCCGGGGTGGTGTCGCGCAGGCCGAACTCCTTCATCTTCGTCTGGAGCGACTTGCGGCTGATCTGCAGGAGGCGCGCGGCGCGCGTGACGTTGCCGCCCGTCTCCTCCAGCTTCTTGACGATGAGGTCCCGCTCCAGCTCCGCGGCCTTCATGCGCACGATGTCCTTGAGGCCCACCTCGCCCACGGGGACGTCCAGCGTGCCCAGCGAGGCGGCGACCTGTGCCCCCGCCTGCACGCCCGCTCCCCCGCGCACCGGCTCCGGCAGGTCCTTCGCGGTGATGAGGGGGCCATCGGCGAAGAGCAGCACGCGCTCGATGAGGTTCTCCAGCTCGCGGATGTTGCCCGGCCACGCGTACGCCTGGAGCAGCGCGAGCGCGTCGTCGGCGATGCCCTCAATCTTCTTGTGGAGCCGCCGGTTGTACTTGTCCACGAAGTGCGCGGCGAGCATCGGGATGTCGCCGCGGCGCTCGCGCAGCGCGGGCAGCACGATGGGCACCACGGCCAGCCGGTAGTACAGGTCCTTGCGGAAGCGGCCCGCTTCGATCTCCGCCTGGAGGTCGCGGTTCGTGGCGGCCACCAGGCGCACGTTCACGCGCGTCGTCTTGATGCCGCCCACGCGCTCGAACTCGCCCTCCTGGAGCGCGCGCAAGAGCTTCACCTGCATCTCGACGGGGATCTCCCCAATCTCGTCCAGGAAGAGGGTGCCCTCGTCGGCCAGCTCGAAGCGGCCGGGCTTGGACGTGACGGCGCCGGTGAAGGCGCCCTTCTCGTAGCCGAACAGCTCGCTCTCCAGCAGCGTGGCGGGGATGGCGGCGCAGTTGATCTTGATGAACGGCTTGTCGCGGCGGCTGGACGCGCCGTGCAGCGCGGTGGCGATGAGCTCCTTGCCCGTGCCGCTCTCGCCGGTGATCAGCACCGTGGAGGGCGTGTCCGCGACCTTGTCGATGATCTTGTAGACGTCCTGGATCTGCGGCGACTCGCCGATGATGGCGGACCGGGCCTTGTGGTCCGCGCGCACGGAGCGCTTGGCGCTCTCGTTCGTCTTGGCGGCCTTGGCCACGACGGAGGACAGCTCCGCCTGATCAAACGGCTTGGTGATGTAGTCGAACGCGCCCGCCTTGATGGCCTCCACCGCGGAGTCCACGGTGCCGTGCGCGGTGATGATGATCACCGGCACGTCCGGGTTGGCGGCGCGCACGGCGGCGAGCACCTCCATGCCGCCCAGCTTGGGCATCACCAGGTCGGTGACGACGATGTCCGCGCCGTTCTTGTGGAACTCGGCCAGGCCCTGCTCGCCGTTCTCCGCCACGGTGACGTCGAACCCGTCGCGGCGCAGCAGGGCCGCCAGCACCTTGCGCAGGTTCGTCTCGTCGTCGATGACCAGGACCTTGGCCATAAGCCTCCGCGCGAAAGGAAGAGGACTAGCGGCGCGCCGGGGGAGCGGCCGGGGTGGCGCCTTCCAGCGTGCAGATGGCGTCCGGGTGCTTGATGCGCAGGAGCAGCGACTCCAGCACGCGGAACGGGTGGTTCATCTTGCTGGCGCCCAGGTAGGCCGCGACCATGTCCATGGCCACCGCCAGGTCCATGTTCTCCCGGCCCGTGGACACCACCACGCCGGACTCACCGCGCAGGCGGTTGGACTGGTAGACGCCATCCGCCGCGAGCTGGCTGATGGTCTGGATCTCCAGCACGCCCGTCTTCTCGTAGATGCGGTGCAGCTGCGAGTACAGGCGCGGCGACAGCACCACGGCGTACGGCCCGAAGTGGCCGGCCTCGTTGAGCTTGCGCGTGGCCTCCACGATGGTCTGGAAGCCGCCACCCGGCGCCGTCCAGTCCCCCAGCGTGGCGGTGAGGCGGCCGTTGGCCGTCATCAGGCCCTCGTAGCCCAGGCGCTGGTCGCCGTAGAAGATGAGCTCGTCCTCCTGCTGCGCGCACAGCGCGGCGGCGCCGGCGGCGGCGGACACGTCCAGCGGCATGTTGTGCGTGCGCGCCGCCTCGATGTCCCGCCAGTGCAGCAGGAAGTCCTTGTAGATGATGGGGATGGTCTTGAACTTGCGGACGTCGGTGAAGACCATCGCGGTCTCCTGCTCCCCGACGATGTCCACCGCGCCCGGGGACACGCCCTGGAACTCGTCGTACGCCACCGTCTGCACGCCCGCGCCCAGCGGCCCGTAGATGTCCAGGATGCGGCGGCCCACCAGCGAACGGCGAGCCACCTGGATCACCGTCTCGTTGAGGCGCGCCCACTCCTCTTCGCGCAGCGGGTTCTCGGCATGTCCAAGGAAGTCAGGCATCGGTGTCTCCGTCACGAGCGGCGGCAGAGGAGGGGAGAGGAGAAGGCAGGAAGCGAAAGGGTTCTAACGACCGCCACCGGAGCCGCCGCTTCCACCGCCGCGGCGCAGGCTGCCGATGGTGAGCGGATGGCCGTTGGCCGAAGGCGGCGGCGCGGGCACGCCGTAGATGAGGCGCTGCGGCGGCAGGGACGTCAGGGGCTCGTTCGCCAGGCGGCCCAACGCGGCCGGAGCGGGTGGCGCCGCGCGCGTCACCAGGGGCGCGGGTTCGGCGGCGGGCAGGGCGGGCTCCGAGGGGGCACCC
>NZ_RAWC01000404.1:0-2878 GCF_003611685.1 Corallococcus sp. CA049B
CCCACCACGTCCCCCGGCGCCACGCGCGTGCCCACGGCGACGGCGATGGTGGAGAGGTGCGCGACGAGGGTGTGGAAGTCGTCTCCGTGGTCGACGATGAGCAGGTTGCCGTAGCCGCGCAGCCAGCCCGCGTAGACGACGGTGCCCTCGGCCACCGCGTGCACGGGGGTGCCCGCCGCGGCGCGGATGTCCACGCCCTTCTGCACGGTGACGGTGTTGAAGCGCGGGTTCACCACGCGGCCGAAGCCCACCTCCACGATGCCGGCCACGGGCCGGGGCAGCTTGCCCTTCAGGGCGCCGAAGCCGCTGGTCGCGGGGGCCTCGTGCAGGTCCACCAGCATGCGGGTCAGCTCCGCGTCCGCGCCCTCCAGCTCGCGCACGGCGCGCTTCGCCAGCTCCGCTTCGCCGGCCAGCTTGCCCACCACCTCCTCCAGCGCCTCCTGCTGTGCCTGGGCCTGCTTCGACTGCTGCTGGAGGAAGGCCACGCGCTGAGACAGCGAGGTGTGCAGCCGCTTCAGCTCCAGCGTCGCCTGCCGCTGGAGGGTCGCCACGTGCTGCACGGTGCGCAGGAGCTCCAGGTCGCCCGCCATGCTGGCCTCCAGCGCGCGGGCGCGCCACATGAGCGCGGCGAAGTCGTCCGCGGACAGGAGCACCTCCAGCGGGCGGCGGCGCTGGAGCCGGTACAGGGTGCGCAGGCGCGGGGACAGCCGGCGCAATTGGGCGCGCAGGGCCTCGCGCAGCACGGCCTCTTCACGCTCGGCGAGCGCGACGCGGCGGCGGAAGAGGTTCAGGTCGCCCTCCAGCGCGCGCACGCGGCGGCGGGAGAAGGCGACCATGTCCTCCATCAGCTCCATGCCCTCCAGCACGGAGAGCTTCTTCGCCTCCACCAGGGCCAGCGTCGCGCGCTGCACGGCCAGCTTCTCGCGGATGGCCGCGCGCTCCGCCTCCTCGTCCTGCTGGGCGAACGCGGCGCTCGCGCCCAACAGCGCCATGAGCCAGACGAGCCGCCTCATACGCGCAGGAAGCGCCCCACCGCGACGAAGCTGCCGCCCAGCCCCAGCGCGCAGCCGGCCGCGAGCAGCTCCAGCGCGGTGCGCGTCTCCACCCACGGCGCGGCCACGCCCGGCCCCAGGAGGAACGCGAAGAGCGAGCCCAGCGTGGGCCCCAGGAGTCGGCCGAAGAGCCACAGCCCCCCCACCGCCACCAGCGCGCCCAACAGCCCCTGGAGCAGCCCCTCCAGGAGGAACGGCGCCTTCACGAAGCGGTCGGTGGCGCCCACCAGCTTCTGGATTTCAATCTCCTCGCGCCGCGAATAGATGGCCAGCTGGAGCGTGGCCGCGACGATGACGATGGTCGTCCCCAGCACCACCACCAGCGCCACCAGCGCGCCGAAGCTCAGCGCGCGGGCGATGGCGGACAGCCGCTCCACCGCGGCCTCGCCGTAGTCCACGCCGGTGACGCCGGGCAGCGCGCGCAGCTCCTTCGCCAGGGCCGCCAGCGCCGCGGGGGAACGCCGCGCCTCCGGCACGCGCAATTCCAGCGTCGCGGGCAGCGGGTTCTCCGGCAGCTCCGACAGCGCCTCGCCCAGGTCGCCCAGCTCCTGCCTGAGCCGCTTCAGCGCCGCCTCCGGCGGCACCACCGTCACCACGCCGTGGCTCAGCTCCACCACGCGCGTGTGGACGCCGTGCACCTCGTCCTCGCCCAGCTGCGGCGCCAGGTAGAGCGTCACCTCCACCTCGCCGCCCAGCGACGCGAGCAGGTTGTCCACCACGTGCGACGCGCCCCGCGCCAGCCCCGCCGCGAACAGCGCGATGGCGATGGTGGACACGGCGATGAAGTGCACGAAGGGCGCGTGCTTCAGCCCCCCGGCCGCCGAGCGCCAGAAGTAGGCCGCCTTCGACAGCACGCTCATACCAGCATCCGCCGCGCCGCCTTGACGCCGTCCTCGTCGGAGACGATGAGCCCGCGCTCCAGGCGCACCGTGCGCTTCTGGTAGCGCGACAGGAGCGTGGCGTCGTGCGTGGCCACCATCACCGTGGTGCCCCGGATGTTGATGTCCGTGAGCAGGTCCATGATTTCGACGGTGAGCGCCGGGTCCAGGTTGCCCGTGGGCTCGTCCGCCAGGAGGATGGTGGGGTCGTTCACCAGCGCGCGCGCGATCACCACGCGCTGCTGCTCTCCACCCGATAGCCTGAGGGGCAGCGAGTTCGCCTTGTGCTCCAGCCCCACCCGCTTGAGCATCCGGAGCACCTTCTCGCGCGCCTCCGAGCGGGGCACGCCCAGCACGTCCAGCGTGAAGCCCACGTTGTCCGCGACGCTGCGGTGGGGCAGCAGCTTGAAGTCCTGGAACACCACGCCGATGTTGCGCCGCAGGTACGGCACCGCCGACTCGCGGATGCGCGCGATGTTCTTGCCGCCCACCAGGATTTGCCCCTTGGTGGCCTTCTCCCCGCAGAAGATGAGCTTGAGCAGCGTCGTCTTCCCGGCGCCGGACGGGCCGGTGAGGAAGACGAACTCGCCCTTCTCCACGTTCAGGTTGATGTCCTGCAACACCGGCGGATCGCCGGGATACGCCTTGTAGACGTGGAAGAACTGGATCATGTCCGGAGAAGCGCGAGGCCCTCCGGGCAGCGTACCACGCCCCCGGAGCCCGCCCAGGAACGGGCCGGGCGTGTCCGGGAGACGGCACCGCGCGAGCGGCCTTAAGAGGGCTCGCCCTCGCTCGCCAGGTAGCTGAGGATGACCTCGTCCAGGCTCTTCTCGGAGATGAGGTCCTCTCCGAAGAGCGTCTCCACGCCCACCTCGTTGATGCGCGGCTTCTCCTTGAGGGCGCGCGCGGCGGCCACTTCCGGAGGCAGATGTGAGGCGGGGGCCACGG
>NZ_RAWC01000405.1:0-2841 GCF_003611685.1 Corallococcus sp. CA049B
GCTCGTGGACGCGGGGCTGGCCGGGGGGGGCGAGGCAGGGGCCGCGGTGTTCGTCTCGGGAACCGGGGCGCCCGCTCCGGACGTCTGCACGGGCGTGGCGGGCTCGGGCTCCGTGAAGTACGCCTCGGAGGCGGGCACGTCCTGCGCGGCGGTCTCCACCGGCTCCATGGCGGCCGGCTGCGCGCCGAAGGGCGTCGTCTCGGGGAACTCGACGTTGAGCGCCACGGGGGCCACCTGCGGCGGCACGATGCCGTGGCCCGGATACGGCGGCAGCGCGAGCTGCGGCGGCGCGGACTCCTCCACCGGCACCTCTTCGTGGAAGGGCTCCGTGCCGCTGACCAGCGTCACCTCGGAGGACGGCGGGGCCGGCGTGGGGGGCGGCACCGGCGCCAGCGGGCTGGGCGCGATGGCCGCGCCGCCGAAGATGGGCGGACGCGAGGGCTGCGGCTCCACGGGCGTCTGCGCGGGCTGGGCGGCGAACGGACTGGGCGCGGCCGGAGTCCGGGACGCGGACGACCAGGGCGAACCGGGGCCCCAGGTGCTGGAGGCGCTCAGGCCCTCCGTGTCCACCCGGCTCCAGTCGAGCAGCAGGCTGCGCCGCGCATGATCCACCGCGCGGTGCGCCGGAGGCGGCTCCACGAGGAACGCCGAGCCCTCCTGCGACAGCGGCGGAACCGCGGGCTCCGCGCCCTCCTGGCCGAACGCGGGCGGCCCGCCCTCACCCGGGCGAACGCGCGGCGGGAAGATGATCACCTGCGCCGGCTGCGGGGAGACCGGCGCGGGCGCCATCTCCGCCACGGGCGTGACCTCCTCCAGGGGCTCGGGATGCGCGGGCGCGGCTTCGGGCTCCGGCTCGGAGACCGGAGCTTCCGCCACGGGCGCCGCTTCCACCGGGGGCGGCTCCACGGGGGCCGGCGCGGCGTGGGGCTGGGGCGCGGGCTCCTGCGCGGGCGCGACGTCCACGGGGATGGGCGGCGCGGCGTTCAGCCACTGCTCGATGCCCGGCTTGCTGCTCTGCACGGGCTCCAGCGGCGCGTTGCCCAGCTCGCGGATGAGGCCCTCGAAGTACAGCTTGCTGATGATGCCCAGCGCGGCCAGGTCCTCGAAGTCCGAGTCCTCCACCACGCGCGACAGCGCGCGCTTGCCGTCGAACAGGCGCAGGAGGCCGTTCACCTCGTCGGGGATCTCCGACAGGCGGTCCGCCAGCTGGTGGTAGTCGATCTCGAAGACCGTCTCCAGCGGCGGGAGCTGCTCGAGCATCCGGCCCCACTCGTCCAGCCGGCGCATGCCCTCCATGAGGAGGCCCTGCGTGGAGACCTCGATGCGCTCGGTGCGGTCCAACGTGGTGAACTGCACGTCGAACTGGCCTTCGAACGTGTTGAGCAGGCGGTAGAAGGCGTTCTCGCCCTTGAGCCGGCCCAGCTCCGCGTCGATGACGCGGCCTTCCTTGAAGTAGACGACGCCGGTGCGCTCGCCCTGGATGGAGATGACGCCCGTCTTGCGGCCGATCTCGAAGGTCTGGACCAGGTCCACGACGCCCATGTCGGCGAGGCTTCCCGCGAAGCCGCCCTTGGTCGTCTCGCGCTTCTCGATGCGTTCCTTCTCGGCCTTCTGAAGGATCATCTTCACGCGGGTGACGATCTCTTTGATGTAGATGGGCTTCGTCAGGTAGTCGTCGCCCCCGAGCTCCAGGCCGCGCACCTTGAACTCGACCGACTTCTGGTTCGTCAGGAAGACGAAGGGGATGAACTTGAAGCGCTCGTCGGACTTGAGCGTCTTGCAGAGCTCGAAGCCGTCCATCTCCGGCATCTTGGTGTCCGCGAGCACGAGGTCCGGCGGGCTGATCTGGACCTTCTCCAGCGCATCCTTGCCGTGGATCGCCGTCGTGACGGAGAAGCCGGCCTTCTTCAGGCTGACCTCCATCACGCGCAGACTCTTCGCGTCACCATCGACGAGGAGCAGGTGCTGCTTGGCCACGTGGCATGCCTTTCAAGACGGGCGGGACGGCGGATCCGACGGGGGCGTCCCGTAGGGGCAAGCATCGGGTCCGGTTTCCAGGTGTGTCAATGGGCGGGACTGCCCGGAAAACCGGCCGGCTCCCTCCCCGGGGGACAGGCGAGTCAGCGGAAGAGGCCCTTCTTGGGCGGGTTCTTCTTGCGCATGTCGATGAGCCGCAGCTCCTGGTTCGCCTCCAGGTGCTTGGGGTTCGCACGGACGGCTTCCCGGAAGTGCTTCTCCGCGCGGTCCATGTCCCCTTCCACGCGGGCGATGACGCCCAGCTGGTAGTGGGCGCGATCACAGTTCGGGTCGGTGCGCACCGCATCCGCCATCCACTGTTTCGCGCGGGGCATGTCGGCCTTGCGGCTGGGGTCCATGTAGACGGACCAGGCGCGCGCCGCGAGGTACAGGGGCTTGGGGTCCAGGCCGTACGCGCGCTCGTAGTGTTCGCTGGCGGCGAAGAAGTCGCGCTTGCGGAAGAACACCTCGCCCATGCGGAAGAGGTCGTCCGCGTTGGTGTCCGCGCGGGCCGCGGCGGGGCTGCCGGGGCGGGCGGCGCTGGAGGCAGGGGGCTTCGGCGCGGCCTGCGCGCCCTGCTGGGCCAGCTGGTAGTTCTTGCGGCGCGTGTCGTCGTGGAGGACTTCGTAGGCCTCGCGGATGGACTCGAAGACGGCGGTGATCTTCGGCGCCAGGTGGGGCAGCGACGGGGGCAGCCGGTCCGGGTGGAAGACCTTGGCGAGGCTCAGGAAGGCGGCCTTCACCTGGTCGCGCGAGGCGTCCTGCGGAACCCCAAGTGTGACGAAGTGGTCCTTCTTCGTCTGGATGTCGGCGTAGCGCCTGTCT
>NZ_RAWC01000406.1:0-2816 GCF_003611685.1 Corallococcus sp. CA049B
TCGCCCCATGCCGGCGACCATCTCCTCAAGGTAGGCGCCCAGTGCCTCGTCCAGCTTCTTGAGCTGCGCGGGTGTCATCCCGACCGTAGATCACGCCTGCCACCCGCCTTCAAGTGACCGGGTAGTACTAACATCATCCAAGGCCTCATGCGAACGGACCCGCGCAGGACTGTCAATTGCGCATGGAACGCATGGAAATCCAGGGCCTCGTCCGTCAGGTCGTGATCGCTGTCGCCCCTGGGACATCCGTTCCGCGTCCACATTCGGATGTTTTACCCGGTGTTTCGTCCCATGCCCGAGGGCAGCGCCCGCATGCGCGCGGATGGCGCGTCCTGGATGGCAAAGGCGTATGCTGTGCGTCCCGCGCGCATGACTCCCTCCGCCCCCGCACCCCATGTCGACGTCGCCACGCCCGAGCGGGTGGCCCTGTCCCTGCCCGTGGCCGGCATCGGCTACCGCTGTCTTGCGTGGCTGGTGGACGCGAGCCTGCTGTTCTTCTTCTGGGTGGCGCTCTACTTCGTCATCACCCTGCTCGTCTCCGACGTGCTGGGGGCCTTCCAGGCGCTGTCGGGGCTCACGCAGACACTGCTCGCGGTGGGCCTCTTCGCCACGCAATGGCTGTACTGGACGGTGGCGGAGGTCTTCTTCCATGGACAGACACCCGGCAAGCGCGCGCTGCGCATCCGGGTGGTGCGCGAGGATGGCTCACCGGTGGGCTTCTTCGAGAGCGCGGTGAGGAACCTGTGTCGGGCGGTGGACTTCCTGCCGGTGCTCTACGCCACCGGCTGCATCACCATGCTGCTGGACTCGCGCCACCGCCGGTTGGGCGACATGCTCGCCGGCACCGTGCTGGTGCGTGAGGAGGCCATCGACCTGGACAAGTACACGCAGGCGCCCCCGGTGGACGCGCCCGCCACGGACGCGAGCGTGCAGCGCCCGCTGGACGCGGAGGACGTGGAGCTGGTGCTGGCGTTCCTCGCGCGCGCGCCCGGCCTGGAGCCGCAGGTGCGGCGGCGGCTGGGCACGAGGCTGGTGGACCGCGTGGGCGCGTCCCTGACGGACGAGGAGCGCACGCGGGTGCTCCAGTCGCCGGAGGCCACGGAGGCCTTCCTGCGCACGCGCGCGAAGGCGGTCCACTGACATGGCCGCGCCCCTGCCCACGTTCGTCACGCGGCGCCGGCCGGACTGGGACGCGCTCCAGGCCCTGCTGACGCGCCAGCGCGCGGGCCGCCTGAGCCTGGCCGAGCTGCGCACGCTGGACACGCTGTACCGGCGCGCGGCCGCGGACCTGGCGCAGGCGCAGACGTTCTATCCGGGCACGGACGCGCACCGCTTCCTCAACCAGCTGTGCGCGCAGGCGTATGGCGCCATCTACCAGCCGCCGCGCGAGCGCTGGGCCTCCACGCGCGACTTCTTCCGCCGGGACTTCCCCGCCACCCTGCGCCGCGAGGCGCGCTTCGTGGGCGTGAGCGCGGGCCTGCTGGTGCTGGGGCTGCTGCTGGGCGCGCTGGTGGTGACGCTGGAGCCGCGCGGCGCGGAGCTGCTGGTGCCGGAGGGCGTGCGGCGCTACGTGGCGCAGGGGCGCATGTGGACGGACGACCTGCTGTCCGTGGCGCCGCCCAACGCCGTGGCCTCTGGCATCGCGACCAACAACCTCACCGTCACGCTGTTCGCGTTCGCGTCCGGCATCCTCCTGGGCATCGGGCCCGTCTTCACGCTCGTGAACAACGGCGTGTTGATTGGGGCCGTGGGGGCGCTGTGCTTCCGCGAGGGCATGGCGGCGGGCTTCCTGGACTTCATCGCCGCGCACGGGCCCGTGGAGCTGTCCATCATCGTCATCGCGGGCGGCGCGGGGCTGATGGTGGGCCAGGCGCTCATCGACCCCGGCGAGCTGCCGCGCGCGCAGGCGCTCCAGGCGCGCGGCCGTGAAGCCGTGAAGCTGGTGGTGGGCTGCGCGCCCTTCCTCGCCGGCATCGGCTTCGTGGAGGGCTTCATCTCCCCGGGCCACCTGTTCCCCACCTGGGCCAAGGTGGGGCTGGGCCTGTCGCTGGGAGTCCTCTTCTGGTTCTACCTGTTGCGCGCGGGCAGGACGGACGCGGGCGTGGCGCGCGTGGACGTGCCGGACGCCATGGCCTCCAGCCGCTTGCGCTGACGGTGCTTGAGGATGCGCTCGTAGGCGTCGTTGACCTCGCGCATCTGCTCCGCGGAGCCGCCCCGGTCCGGGTGCCGCTCCAGGGCCAGCGCGTGGAAGCGCGCGCGAATCACGTCCGGCGTATCCAACGGCGACACGCCCAGCGTCTGGTACGGGCACTGCTCCTGGACGGCGGAGAGCCACTTGTCCAGCCGGTCCTTCACCTCCACGAAGCGCGCGTCCGCGTCCGCGGTGTCCTTCACCGGGTGCGTGCGCATCTTCGCGTCCGCGCGGAAGACCTCGCTGTAGGTGCTGGACACCCAGCGGTGGCATGAACCGCACCGGTAGTACTTCACCCGGGTTCCGGGCTGGAGTGTCATCATCACGCCGCAGTGGGTGCACTCCACCGTGACGTTCTCCAGTGTCTGCCAGCTCGCGACCGCCGCACCCATGGTGACTTCGACCTCCGTTCGCAACACGCCTGTAGCACCGGCAAACTCCCACAGCCGGCGATCCCGTCAAGAAAATGTCGCGAACGACCCGGGGGTGCCCTCGGCGCGCTGCCGGGCTTCCCGGGATTCGGGTAGAACGCCCCCATGCGACCGCTCCTCGCCGCCGCCCTGCTCCTGACCGCCGCCGCGCACGCCCAGGCCCCGTCGGCCCCTCCGGCCGCGGCGCCCAAGGC
>NZ_RAWC01000407.1:0-2785 GCF_003611685.1 Corallococcus sp. CA049B
GGTCTCCACCGGGCAGGTTGTCGGGCTCCTCCACCTCCACGAAGAGGTTCTCGTCGGTGCGGAAGGCGAGCTGACCGATGCACTCCTCGGCCTCCGAGCGCAGCTGGCCCACCTTCTGCTGGGCGATCATCACCTTGGTGAACTCGTGCTCGCCGGGCGCCGCCTCGCTCTTGCTGACGGCCTCCTGGAGGGCCACGTCGGCCTGCTCGGAGATGCGCAAGAGGCCCTTGATCTGCGTCAGCTTCTCGTTGGCGCAGTTGAGCTTCACCACGTCCTTGGTGCGCCGCGCCTCCTCGACCTTCTCGAACACCTGGCGGAGCGATTCCCGCATGCCGCCCAGCGCCTGCGTGCTGCGCTCCAGCTTCTGGCTGTCCGGCACGTCACCGGCCTTGTCCAGCGCGGGCGGAGCGGGGCGCGGCGGCGACGCGGGCGACTGCGCGAGCGCCATCCCGGAGGTGACGAGTCCTCCCACGACGGCGAGCATTCCCAGGGTGCGCATGCGCCTCACGAGTCCTTCCGGCCCTTCCCAAGCTTCGAGAGTCGAGCCTAGGAGTGAGGGGGAGGGGTGTCAACGCAATGCCCCATCACCCCGGAGTCCGGCTTTCCGGCGCCGGACGTCAGTCCTGGGGGGCCAGGCGGGCGTTGGCCTCGCGCAGGCGGGCGGACAGGCTGCGCGCGATGTTCACGACGATGAAGGTGAAGCCGTCCGCGTGCGCCAGCCGGAAGGTCCGTAAATCCTGCGCGGTGAGCTGGAGCAGCTCCACCTCGCCCAGGGCGCGCACGGTGGCGGAGCGGTGGTCCTTGTCGATGAGGCCCATCTCCCCGAAGAACTCCGGCGGGCCCAGGACGGTGAGGGGCTTCACCCCGTTGCCCGCCCCCCGGCGCACCACCTCCACCTGGCCGCGCACGATGACGAAGAGGCTGTCACCCAGGTCGCCCTCCTCGAACACCACCTCGCCGTGCGCGTAGCGGTACAGCCGTGCCAGCTCCGCCAGCCGCGCGAGCTCCGCGGGGGCCAGCATCTCGAAGAGGGGGGATGTGGCGATGACAGCCAGCTTCTCCATGTGCTCCCCGCGGGTCCGGTGCCTCCGGAAGGTCCGGACGGTCGAGCCTATTCCCCTGGCGAGAAGATGAACGGGTAGCTGACGGGGACGTCGTCACTCGGTTTGAAAGGGAACGTCCAGGCGCGCATGGTGGTCTTGATGCAGTTGATGACCTCGTCCGAGCGCAGGGTGGACTCCTCCACCTCCACGTTGCTGGCGCGGCCTTGCGGCGTCAGGTCGAAGCGGACCATCACCTTGCCCTTGAGGGAGGGGTCGCGCTTGAGGCCGTTCTCGTAGCAGCGCTGGATGGAGGCCTTGCGGCTCTGGATGTAGCGGGCCAGGTCCTTGGGCTTGACCTCGGAGCTGTCCACTTCCGGCACCGAGTCCACGACCTGGGGCACCTTGACGAGCTGCTTGCGGCCCGTGTCCACGGTGCCCGCGCCGGACGTCTGCGTCGCGCCGATGCCCGCCAGCTTGCCGCCGGTGTCCCCCTGCGGGTTGGCGATGCCGTTGCCGCCGCCGGAGCCCGCCGTGAGCGCGCCACCCGCCGTCGCGCCCGCGAGCGCCTCCGCCACGTTGGCGCCGCTGCCGGAGCTCCCGAGCACGTCCGCGATGGCGTCCCCGCCGCCGGGGCCCTTGCCGCCCAGCAGCTTGAGGAGGCCGGTGCCCGCGACCCTGGCCTCGACCTGTTGCCGGCGCTCCGCGCTGTTGGCGGGGGCGGGCGTCGCTTCCGTGGAGGCGGGCTTCTTCGGGGCGGTCTTCGGCTCGTCCGGCTTCTTCTCCCCGGTGGAAGCCGTCTCCTTGGGCTCCTCCTTCTTCGGGGGCTGGGGCGGGATGATGGCGCGCACGAAGCGGTCTTCCAGCTGGTCCAGCTCCACCTCCGCCTCCACCGGCGCGGGCTGGGCGACGATGAGCGCCACGCTCAGCACGTAGAGCACCAGCATCGACAGGAGGATGCCGAAGAAGACGCGGTCCACCGTGCGCCACGGGCTGGCCTTCAGCTCCGGGGGGAGGGTGGGCTTGGAGCCCTCCGCGGGCGCGGGGATGAAGTGGAAGAAGAGCGTGGCGTCCGGCAGGTCCACCTTGCCGCGGGCGCTCTCCTGCAGGGGCAGGTCGAAGGTGTCGTCCGCGCGGCGCGTGGCGAGTCCCTGGGAGCGCAGCGCGTCGAAGTCCACGTCCGACGAGCCCAGGTTGACGCGGCCCTGCATGTGCTCGTCGATGATGAGGTGGAACTGCTGGCCGCGGTTCTCCAGCACCTTGAAGCGCGGCGGGCGCGCCTCGGACGGGGGCATGACGATGGTGTTGCGGGCGTCATCGCCAATGGTGACGGAGTCGTGGAGCAGGTGGTGCTCTTCGACGATGCGCCCGTCCTGGATGACGCCGACGCGCAGCAACTTGGGGCGGGTTTGAAGGGCCATGGAACTAGAACGGGTCCTGCTGCACGCTCTGGACCACCTTGGGCACGAAGCTCTCCGTGCGGTTCAGGTCGTCGAAGCTCGGCTTGGAGCGGTCGAGGAAATAGAAGGCTTCCGGCTTCTGGATGCGCCCCTCGACCTTGATGGCCTCCAGGCGGATGGCCTTGGCCGGCTTCTTCGCGGGCGTCGCGCTGGCCGCCGCCTTCTTCGTGGACGCGGAGTCCTCCGCCCAGGACGGACGGGCGACGGCGAAGAGCAGCAGGAAGAGGGCGGGGCGCATGGCGGAAGGTCGTGGCTACCGGACGTCTTTGGACACCTTACCCGAGG
>NZ_RAWC01000408.1:0-2764 GCF_003611685.1 Corallococcus sp. CA049B
CTTCTTGATCGCGGGGTTGTTCTCTTTGCAGGCTCCTCCCCCGCCACCGCCGCCTCCTCCATGTCCAGGCAGGCCGGTTTCGCCTGTGCCCCCTTGCTGGTCTGGCTCCCAGAGAACATCGGCGACGCGGATGCGCCCCATCCCTTCACCAGGGCGCCCTTCGGCCCCGCTGTCACCCATGAGACCGTTGCTGCCGACTCCGCCATCGCCGGCATCGCAGCGGCAGACCCTGTTCAGGCACGTCGTATCAATCACTGCGAAAAGTCCAGCCGTGCCCCCCGTTGTATTGGGCTGGCCAGGACTGCCAGGGCTGCCGTCACCGTTGGATGACCCAACGCCTCCGAATCCTCCCAAAAAGCCATCGCCGCATTGGGGCTTGCCATCCGAGCCACCAATGAACACGCCCGCGTCCGCATTGGGGCCTGGGCCTCCGTTGCCTCCATCCAGCCCCGGGTTCCCTGGTTGTCCGCTGACACCCGGCGCACCGCGACCGGACTCCAGGACCATGTCGTGCAAGCTGAGTTCTCGGACGTTCAGGGCACGGAGTGCGATGGAGGGCTGTCCGGCTTCAGTGGCATCCAGGGACTTGATGTGGAAAGAGTCCAGGACGACTCTCTCGTCTTGCGTGCTGACGTCACGTACGAGGAATGCCTGCGTGCCGCCATTGAAGCGGGTGGTTGTTCCGCCATCCAGGAACCGGTCCCAATAGGGGTTCCCGTTCTTGCGCCACGTGTATCCGCCGTAGAGCGAAACGGGCACGTCCACCACGGGGGCGGACTCGTTGTACGTGCCGGTGCCCAGGTACACGATGTTGCGCCCCGTGCCCCCGTCGCGAATCTCCCGGAGGGCCCGGTCCAGCGTCTTGAACGGCTTCTCTCGGGTCCCGTTGTTGTCGTCCTGGCCATCCGCTGGGTCGACGAAGTAACCCGCGTCCGCGACACCATCGATGCCGTCGCAGTCGTTGTCGAAGCCTGTCAGGTCGGGGTAGTCCACGCCGCCGTCGCCGCAGGGAGGAGGCGTGGTGTCTCCAGCGTCGCCCGCATCACCGGCGTCGCTACCGCCATCCCCGGTCGCCTGCGGCCCGCAGCGGCCCTCGCCCTGACAGTTCTCAAAGGCCGCGTCGAAGTTGCTGCAACCGCCCGCGCTGAGCACCGCACCGAACACCGCGCCCAGCGCGCCGACCTTCCAGAGGTTCCGCATGGCTTTCCCCGTGCTCACTGCCACGTCCCGGCGAAGCTCAAGCCACCACCCTGCGGCGTGAGCGTCACGGACGGCTGAACATTCGTCTGCTTCACCGGCAGGAAGTACATCAGCGCGCCCGCCGCGATGGCCGCCGCGCCAACGCCGATGCCCACCGCACCAATCGTCTGCGAACGCTTGCCGGAGTCGCGCACCTTCTCCGCGTCCTGCAAATTCGGATACTCGTTGTTGTTCAGGTCGCTGAGCTTCCCGCGCGACTGCACGAAGAACACCGTCCCCACCCCCGCGAGCACCACGCCGCCCGCCGCGGGCACCCAGGCCCACTTGCGGCGTCCCGGCGTCTCCACCGCCGGCGTGTCCGTCAGGCCCAACTCGGTGGGCGGCTGCACGCCCGGCGTCAGGTCCGGCCCCGGCACCGGCTGCTTCACGCCCGGCGTCACGTTGGGCGTCTGCTGCGCCACGGGCGGCGTCACCGGCGGCGCCACCGGCTCCGGACGCAGCACCCGCAGCGTGCGCGGCACCACCACGTCCAGCGACTTGTTGAGCGCGTCCAGCACCTGGTCCTCGCTCACGCCCGGGACCGACTCCTCGACGAGCGGCGCGCCGTCCTGCGCCGTGTACACGCGCACGCCCGCCTTGTACGCGTTCAGGTACGGACCAATCTCCGTCACCATCACCACGTCCGTCTTCGCCGCCACGCCCAGCGACGCGATGCAGGACGGCTGCGTGCGGTTGCAGCGCATCATCGCCGTGCGCTTCTTCTTCGGCAGCGTGCGCGTCACGTCCTCCACGCGGATCACCTCCAGGCCTCGGGCCTTGAGCTGCTCGGCCACGTGCTCCTGGGCGGTTCCAACGAGGTAGCGCGGCGTTCCCCGCGTCACGTCCGTGGGCGCCAGCAACACGGTGACGGGTTTCGCGGAGGAGGCGGGTGCGGGCGCCTGGGCGACCACCAGGGTGAGCGCGGCGAGGAAGGGGATCAACACGGGAGCACTTTCTCCCTGACCCGCCCTCCTCGCAAGGTCAGGATTCGCGGAGCGGCGTGGTGGGACAGGGCCCCACCCACCCGGGGGTGACACCGGTGTCCGGCGCCGGGCGCCCCGCGTGGATGCACTCCGTCGTCACGGCCCGGGAAACCCGGAAGGTCCCCCGCGCCGTCGGAGGCTACCGGCGCGGACGCTCCGGCGCCGGGCGGATCTGCGTCTTCTCGGACGTGTTCAGCTCCGTCTTCGGCCGGTCGTCGTCCTCGTCCTCGTCGTCCGAGGGCGGTGGAGGAGGACCCGGCGGACGGCGCGTGGGCGTGGCACCCGCGCGCAGCGTGTTGGATGGCGGAGCGGGACGCGCGGGGGCCGGCGGCGGACGGCGCGGCGGCGGAGTGATGCGCGCGGGCGGGGCCTCCGCGAGCAGGTCCTCGGACACCTGCACCAGCGGCTCGGACGCCGGAGTGGCGCGGGTGTCCTCCTGCTCCGCGAACGGGTTGCGCGTGGGCGGCGGCGTCTTGTCGTCGTCCAGCGGCGGCGGCGGGCGCGGCGGCAGCGAGGGGCGCAGCGCCGGAGCCGCCTTCGCG
>NZ_RAWC01000409.1:0-2681 GCF_003611685.1 Corallococcus sp. CA049B
CTCATGGGGCTCCACGCGTGACGGCCCTTTGAGGGCGGCGGCCGTGAGCGGGCCCGCCGGGGACGTCAGGAAGCAGGTTTTGGGACAGGAAGCCGGACGCGGGGCCTGCGAGAAGGCCGAAACCGCCGGTTCCTGAAACCCCCCGACGGCCCTAGCGCCGGCCGGGAGGCACTCACCACCCTAACAGAGCGCCCGGATGGGGCGCCCGCATTTTCGCCGCCCGTGTGCGTGGCCTGTCCACCGGGTGACCTCCCTGGGGGCCCTTCAGCGGATGCGCACGCGGAAGGGCATCATGGCCTTCAGGCCAGGGCGCAGGAGCTCGGGCGAACCCAGCCCCACCTCCCGGGCGAGCACGGACAGGGCCTCCGGCGGGCGCTCCGGCAGCGCGGGCAGCAGCACCCCCGCCAGCGCGTGCACGCCGGGCTCTCCGCCCAGCCTGGAGAGGAAGCCGCGCGCGTCCCCCATGACGTCCAGGTCCACCTCCTCCGAAGCGGCCACCTTCGCGCGCTTGCGCGCCGACGCGATGGCCTCCGGCATGCCGCCCAGCCCGTCCACCAGCCCCCGGGCGAGCGCGTCCTTCCCGCTCCACACCCGGCCCCGCGCCACGGCGTCCACCTTCGCCTTGTCCATCTTCCGGACGCGGGCGACCTCCGTGATGAACGTGTCGTAGGAGTCGTCCACCCAGGTCTGCACCGCGGCCTGCTGCTCGGGCGTCCACGGCTTCCACCACTCCAGCAGGTCCGCCATGTCGCCGCGCTTGAGCGTCTCCTGGTTCACCCCCAGCTTCGTGCCCAGGCCCTCCAGCGCGGGCTTCGGGTAGAAGACGCCGATGCTGCCCGTCAGCGTGGTGGGCTCCGCCAGCACCTCGTCCGCGGCCATCGCCGCGTAGTAGCCGCCGGAGGCCGCCGCGTCGCCCATGGAGGCGATGACGGGCTTGTGCTTCTTCGCCTCCAGCACCGCGCGGTACATCAGGTCCGACGCCAGCACGTCGCCGCCGCCGGAGTCCACGCGCAGGATGATGGCCACCACGGAAGGGTCGTCCTGCGCCTCCTCCAGCGCGCGCACCACCGTCTCCGCGCCCGCCAGCCGCGCGAAGCCCAGCGGGTCCTCGCGGCTGCGGCCCCCGGTGATGTCGCCCAGCACCGGCACCACCGCGATGCGGCGGCGCAGGCCCCAGCGGTCCTCGCGCTCCTCGCGCGGCGAGTACGCCGGGTGGAAGCGCATGCCCGGGAACCACTCCGCCACGCGCGCGTCCAGCTCCGTCGCGGACACCACGCCGTCCAGCAGGCCCGCCGTCTGCGCCCGCTTGGAGGACAGGATGCCCTGCGCCCACGCGGCGCGCAGCCGCTCCGGGGGCAGCTTGCGCCCCGCCTCCACGGCCTTCTCGTAGTGGCTCACCTGGGAGTCCAGGTACGCGTCCAGCGTCTCGCGCTCCGCGGGGCTCATGTCGGAGCGGGTGAACTGCTCCATCGCCGTCTTGTACTCGCCCACGCGCGCCACGTCCCACGTCACGCCCAGCTTCTCCATGGTGCCGCCCAGCGACGTCACCGTGGCGGACAGGCCGTTGATGGGCAGCGACGCCTCCGTCAGCGCGTAGACGCTGTCCGCCGCGGACGCCACCAGGTAGCTGCGGTCATCCCCGGACAGCATCACCACCACGACCTTCTTGCCCGCTTCGCGCAGCTTGAGCAGCGACTGGCGCAGCTCCTCCGCCGTGCCCCAGCCCACGCCGGGCAGGCCCTCCATCTTCACCACCACGCCCTTGAGCCGCTCGTCGCGCGTGGCCAGGTCCAGGAACTTCATCAGGCGCAGGTACGGGTCCGCCTCGCTCACGCCCAGGAGGGCCAGCGCGGGGCTCACGCCGCCGGCCAGCATGTCGTCCAGATCCAGCAGCGCCACCACTCCGCCGCCGCCATGCAGGGCGCGGTAGCGCTCCGACGACAGGCGCACCTGGAGCACGTGGTCCAGGCCGCTGCCCGCGCCGCCCGCCGCGTACGTCAGGCCCGCGTGGCCCAGGTCCACCGTGGCCGCGAACTGGAGGGCCAGGGGAATGCCGCTGACGAAGCCGTGGGACAGGCCGCCGCCCAGCCGCAGGCCGCGCACCACCTCCGCCTGGAGCGTGTACGTGGCCAGGCCCTCCCGGAAGCCTCCCTCCGCGAAGAGCCAGTCCACGCCCAGCGTGTAGCGCTCACCCAGCGGGCGCAGGCCCAGGCCGAAGTTGTAGCGGCGCGGCAGCTTGAGGCCGTCCTGCTCCGGCGCGTTCAGGTCCTTGGCCACCGCGGCCAGCGACAGGAAGCGGAAGGGGCGCGCGGTGAGGCCCACGTCCCAGCTCGTGAGTCCGCTGATGCGGCGGTCATCCGAGCTGCTGAAGTCGTGCAGCGCGGCGCCCAGTTGCAGCGTGCGGGGCCCCAGCGACAGGCCGAAGGACGTCTTGCGGTAGTCCGGCGCGTTCTCGCCGCGGATCCACTCCAGGGAGAAGCCCGCGCCCAGGCCCAAGAGGCGCGTGCCCAGGAACACGGCGTCGCCCACGGAGTCGGACTGGAGGTTTCGCTCGTGGAGGTAGAAGAGCTGCCCCGCGTCCTGGAACCCCAGGCCGGCGGGGTTGAGGGACAGGGCGGGCGCTTCGTCGATGAGCGCCGCGTTGGTGGGCGGCAGGGTGACGCCCCGGGGCGGGGCGGGGG
>NZ_RAWC01000040.1:0-53530 GCF_003611685.1 Corallococcus sp. CA049B
CGCCACCTCCGCTGGGGGTGGGGCTGTCGCCGCCTCCTCCCTTCTTCTGGAGCGCCAGGAAGCGGGAGGTGGCGTTGGCGATGTGGACCGTGCCGTTGACGCCCACGACCACCGAGCCCGCCATCATCGCGGAGCCCGCGGCGACCGCTGTCAGGCTGACGCCCGCGGTGGCCGGCGTCCCTACCACGCCCGCCACCGCCAGCGTCCCGCCCGCGCCGAACATCGCGTCGGCGAAGACGAGCTGGGCGATGCCGCCCACCAGCTCTCCGGCGATCTGCCCGTACTGGTTCTCGATGGGCAGGTCCACGGGGAGCCGCGGCGCGCCCACCGACTGCGCCAGGCCGGACAGGAAGCCCACGCCGAACTCCCGCGCCTTGGCGGCGAACTCGGCGTCCTTGCCGTCCGGGTCCCAGTAGAGGACGGGGTTCTGGCGCACGTACTGGTAGGGATTGAGGTCCCACGGCGCCAGGAGGAAGCCCTCGTCCGGCGCCTTCACCGGCGGATCCGGCGTCAGCCATTGGGCCGTCTCCGGCGCCAGCCACCGGGCGCCGTGGTCGCTCCAGCCGGTGTGCGCGTCCGTCAGCTTGTTGAGGGTGTTGAGGGGCTCCTGCTGGTGGTCCACGTTCCCCACCACGCCGCCGCCGCCCACCAGCTCCCGGTACGCGTCGATGGGCGCGCCGAAGGGCTCGTAGCGCCGCTCCTCGAAGACGCTGCCATCCGCGCGCGTGATCAGCGCGGGGCCCGCGGCCACGCCGGTGTGGAAGTAGAGCGTGCTCGCCACCTCCACCAGCGCCGCATGCTGGAGTGACCGCTGGGAGGCCCTCACGCCCGGCTCGCACGCGGTCCCCAGCAGGGCCACCGCCACCAGGCCCGCCACCAGCCGGGGCCCTCGCGTCCGCGTGGACGTGCGCGGCAGGAACACCGACAGCAGCATGAGCACCAGCGCGCCCACCACCGTCCCCGTGAGGCCCCGCGACACCGCGCCGTCGAGCGCCGCGCCCCGGGGACCGCCGAAGTCCGCCAGCGGGCCTGAAGCGCCCGTCGCGGTCTGCGTGATGCGCGCCAGCGTCCGGTCCCCCAGCTTCACGTAGCGCTCGCGCGTGGTCGGGGTGCGCTGGGTGAGCTGGGGCGAGAACCAGTACTGGGTGTCCCCCGCGGCGCCCTGGGTCAGGGTGCGCTGGCCGTCGTAGCCGTAGCCGTGCTGTACCAGGGCCAGCGTGCCGCCCGGGCCGGGCATCGTCACGCCGATCAGCTGATCCAATCCGTTGTACTCCAGCGTGCGCGCCCCCTGCCGCACCACGCGCCCCGCCGCGTCGTAGTCCAGCAGCGTGTCGCCGGAGGGGGACGCCACGCGGGTGAGCTGGCGGGGCCCGAAGCCCCGCTCGCCGTGGTGGTAGGTGCCCGTCAGCAGACCCAGCGCCTTGGGCCCGGTCGCCTGACGCTGCAGCAGGTTCTGCAGGCCGTCGTAGCCGTAGCCGAAGCGGAAGGAGTCGGGGCCCTCCGTCAGCATCCCGTCCGGCATCCGCACGGCGCCGATGACGGCGTCGGTGAGGCGTGCGGCCGCGTCGTAGGTGAAGAAGGCGGAGTGGTTGAGGCCCACTCCGTCCAGGTCGCTCACCGTGGCGGGCGCGCCGTAGGCCTTGCGGGTCAGCGTCACGTCATAGAGGGCGGCGCCGGTCCCGCGCAGCGTCTGGACTTGAGAGGCCAGGCCCATGGCGTCGCGCTGGTACGACTGGCGCACGCCGTTGCCGTAGCGCTCCTCCAGCACGCGGCCCGCCGCGTCCAGCGTCAGCGCCTCCCAGTAGCTGCCCGCCCGCATGGGCCGGCCCGCCGCGTCGTAGCCGTTGTCCACGCGCACGCCGTCCACCGTGGTGGCCAGCGTCAGCCCGGAGGGACTGAAGACGGTGGACTCCTCGGCGGACAGGCCGTCGATGATCCGGCGCCGCGCCACCACCCGGCCGGCGGCGTCGTAGGTGAAGTGCACCGAGCCGCGCGGCTCCTCCACCCACGCGAGCCGGCTGGCGGTGTGGCCCGTGGTGCCGCCGCCCTCTGCGACGTCGTAGTGGTAGACGAAGGCGCTGCCGTCCTCGCCCTGCGTGCGCACCAGGCGCCCCGCGTCGTCGTAGAAGAACTGGCGCGTCTGGTTCGCGCCGTTCGTGTGGTGCGTCAGCCGGCCGCTGTCGGCGTAGCGCAGGATGCGCTGCCCGATGTCCGGGTCGTGCGCCGCCACCATCCGGCCCAGCGTGTCGTAGGTGAAGGCGTGGGTGACGGCTCCGCCCTGCAGGCTCACCGTGAGGAGGCGATCCGCGGCGTCGTAGGCGGCGTCCACCGACTCCATCACCGTGCCCACCTGCCGCTGCGTGCGCAGGATGCGGCCCAGGCCGTCGTGGCGGGTGGTGACAGGCGCCAGGTCCTGGACGGACTCGGTGGACTCGAAGGCGCGGTAGGCCATGCTCCGCAGCGCCAGCGTGGGCAGCGTCTGGGTGACGGGCCGGCCCAGGGCGTCGTGGGTCAGCACCTGGCCCACGGCGGTGGATGGGCGCACCGTGGGCAGCGCGCCGTCCGCGTGGAAGCTGTCGGCCGCGTACACCACCTGTCCCCGGGCGTCGCGCTCGCGCCAGCCGGAGACGATCCACCGGTCCGCGCTCAGGCGCGTGGCCGAGTACAGCTCCTCGCCCACGCCGTTGGTCACGGCCACCGTCTCACGCCATGCGCCGCCGGCCTGCCACGCTCCGGTCCAGCTGCCGTCCAGGTCCTCCGCGGCCCCGTCGAAGGAGTAGGTGAACGTCCGGGGCCGCGGCGCGGACCAGTCGTAGACGAAGCGCAGGTGCGGGGGCTGGGTGCCCAGCGCCAGGGTCGAGGGCCGCCCCAGGCTGTCGTAGCTCAAGTGGGTGACGGCGCCCGTGGGGTCGGTCATCGTCGTGGGCCGCCCCAGGACGTCGTCCCAGGCCATGCCCCAGGACAGCGTCTGCCCCACCTCCGGGCTGATGCGCTCCTCGGTGGGGTACAGGTGGTGGCTGTCGTAGACGAGCGTGCGCCAGCTCCCCAGGGAGTAGGTGCGCACCGGGTTGTCCCAGGCGTCGTACTCCGTGGCGGATTGCAGCACCCAGCGCGGGTTGGTGGCGTCCGCGAGGAAGCCGTGCGTCTCGCGCGCCAGCCGGCCCGCGCGGCAGTTCGCCGCGTCCGTCCAGGTGAACACCTGCCCGGCGTCGCCGTAGAAGTTGCGGGTGTGCGCCACGAGCGTGCCGTCCGCCTCGCGCACCTGCTCCTCGCACAGCACGTCCTGCACCCACAGCGTGTCGTCGCTGGCCCAGACGCGCGTCGTGAAGCGCTCGTCCCCTTCGAGGTCCAGCCGCCCGAAGCGCTCCTCGCGGATGGGGCGCACGCGGGCGTCGTAGGCATACAGCGTCTTCGTCACCACCGGCGAGCTGACGCCTTCATGGTGCAGCGTGCGCTGCTCCAGCAACGCGGCCCGGCGCAGGAGCGCCGTGTCCGGCAGGCCCTCCACGGGCCGCGCCTCGTACACGGACGTCTCCACGGTGAAGAGCTGCCCCGTGCCGTCCTGGGTGCGCACCTCCAGGGGCGCTCCGCGCAGCGCGCGCTCGGCGCCCAGGCCCGGGTGGTAGCGCGTCTCCTGGTACAGCGTCGTCGCCGGGGTGTCGCCCGGCGTCGTCATGCCGCCCACCAGGAAGCCGCCGAAGCGCCGCTCCTGGCCATCCCAGAAGCCGTCCCGCACGGTGTACTCCACCGCGCGCACGGGGCCTCCCGCGCCGGGGTCCACCTCCACGCGCACCGGCACCGGCACGGACACCGGCAGCTTGCGCGTCCACGGGTTCGGGGTGGACTCCGCGGCCACGGAGAGCTGCGCGCTGGACGCGTACTGGAGCGTCACCGTCTTGCCCAGGCCGTTGTCCAACCCCACCAGCATGCCCGCCGTCGTGGGGCCCGCCAGGTCCATGGCCCACATGCCGGAGGGGCCGCTCCACACCACGTCCTCGCTGCCGTTGCCGTTGACGTCCGCCAGCGCCACCACCGTGGAGGAGCCGTCCGCGGACGGGGGCACCAGCCGCGTGGCCGTGGCCTCCACGCCGCCGCCCGCCTTGCCCCGGTACCAGTGCACGTAGCCGCCCAGCACGTGCACCAGGTCCATCAGCCCGTCGCGGTCCAGGTCCGCGAGCTTCACGTTGGCCGTGTTGGTGCTGTCCCCCCACGGGTAGGCGAAGCTCCCCGCCGCGGCGAAGGTGCCATCCCCCTTGCCCAGGAAGACCTTGTAGCTGCCGGTGAGGAGCTGGACGACGTCCGCCAGCCCGTCGCCGTTCACCTCGTGGAAGCGCGCGTTGGGGCCGGGCAGCAGCGCGACCCCGTCCACCGCCGGCCGGTTCACCGCCGCGTTGAGGCAGGGCGTCTGCGTCGCGGGAGCGCCCGCGCAGGTGGCGCGGTTCCAGCGCACGGACAGGGACTCGCTGCCGGTGCGCACCACGTCCACGCGGCCATCGCCGTTGAGGTCCGCGAGGAAGGTGTTGGTGGCGAAGAGGGCCAGCGCGTCCGTGCCGTGCCACTTCGCGGCCGTGGTGCCCAGGGACTCGCCCTGGAGGGTGTTCACCTGCCAGGACTCGGAGAAGCTGCGCACCAGCTCCGGCTTGGCGTCACCGTCCACGTCCAGGAAGCGCGCGCTGGCGAGCTGCGCGCCGGAGGCCCCCGCGAGCGTGCGCGCCGGCCCGAAGCCCGCGCCCGTGCCCTTGCGCCACTGGTGCCCGGAGGAGGTGCCCAGCCGCACGAGGTCCGCCATGCCGTCGCCGTCCACGTCCAGGAAGCTGGTGCCCGTCGTGCTGAGCAGCCAGCCGGAGGCGGGCTCCACCTGCACGGAGGTGGGCTCCAGCGCGGGCGCGTAGTGGAACGTCAGCGTGGGCAGCTGCCCCACGCTCCCGCGCCCCAGCATCGTCACCCGCTTGAGCCGGCTCAGGGCCCGGGACTGCTCGTAGCCCAGCGAGTACACGCGCAGCACCTCGCCGAAGGCGTGCACGCGCACCTGGGACAGCCGCTGCGCCGTCCCCACCGCGAAGCCCGTGCGGTAGCTCACCGTCACGTCGGGGCGGGGCTCGTGGAGGAACTCCGCGCGGAAGGCCTCGTCCGGGCCCCACTTCACCTCCGACAGGTACTGCTGCCCCTGGTGCTGGGTGTAGTGGAACGTCAAGACCTGGCCGTTGGGGTGCGCCACCTCCTCCACGAACCAGGCCGCCACGCGCGCGCCGTCCGCCTGGCGTCCCGCCGCGGTGACGCCCAGCCGGAAGCGCACGCCGCCGCTCTCCGTGACGACGAAGCCGTCGCCGTCGCGCTCCACCTTGATGCCGTGGCCCTGGCTCTCCGCGCGCCACGTCCCGTCCGGCAGCGCCACCAGCCGGCCGCCGCCGCCCACGCCCAGCAGCTCCAGCTCATCCGCCGCGGTGTACGCGGGCACGCCCTGGCGCGTGGCGCGCCGGATGGAGGCCTGCGGCAGCGCCCATCCGACGCCCAGCGGGCCGTTGCCCAGCTCTCCCGAGTACGCCAGGTCCAGCTTCGGCCCGAAGCCCGCGATGCCCTCCGGCAGCTCCAGCGGCACGCGGTAGCCCAGCTGCCCGCTGAACACGTTCACGCTGGGGCTGTCCGCGAGCCCCCGCACGCTGCCGGGCCCGTCCGGCAGCTTCACCGTCTGCGCGGTGGCGGCGCCCGGGGCAGGGTCTCCCGCCCCCCATGCCGGTACGCCCAGGAGCAGGGCGCCCAGCGCCGCGCCCCACCCTCCGAATGAACTGCTCCGCCGCCCGTGCATGGACAGCCCCTTTTCTTTGAGATGTGTGGGATTTCGACGTGAAGGACAGACATCCCTCCCGCGCCAGACAGACGCGGGAGGGAGTGAGGCGGCTTCAGGGATAGACGTGCGTGGTGGCGGCGGAGACCTGCTCGAAGCGCAGGTACACGTCCACGATGCCGTCCAGCGGGAAGTGCGTGTCCACGCCGTCCCGCGTCAGCAGGTTCACCCAGGGGAAGATGACCTCGTATTCCCCATAGAGCCCCCGGCCCTTCCACTCGGTGGAGCCCTCACCCGTGGGGGCCTGCTGGAACCCCAGCACCTCCTGTCCCGTGGAGGCGGCCACGCTGACCGGCGTGAAGGTGGTCTCCTCACCCGGCCGGGCGGTGCCGGTGTACCCGCCGCTGCGCAGCGACGGGCGCAGCGTCCGGGTCTGCAGGCCCGGGTGGTCCGGGTCGCACAGGTGGCTGGAGAACGTGTTGCGCTTGCGCAGGATGAGCGGCGCCAGCCCGCGCGTGGTGATCCACGACGTCAAACGGTCATCGCCTGACAGGTGCGCGTGCACCGTCCACACCTTCTCCCCGCAGCGGATGGCGTTGGGGCCCAGGCCGTCGCGCAGCGTGAAGCGCAGGCCCTGGCCCAGGTAGCGGCCGTTGTCGTCGTACACCGCGCTCTCCGGCGACAAGAGCCGGCGGGTGAAGCGCTCCTGCTTCGTCAGGCTGCGGTCACCGGGCACGGTGGCCACCTGGTCCTCCAGCTTGAACACCCCCGAGCGCAGCGTCACCACGAAGGTCTGCGCCTCCACGTCCCGGCCGTACACGGTCTTGTCCAGCACCGCGAAGCTGTAGGCGTTGAGCGCGCCCAGCAGCTGCAGGGGACCCTGCGCCGACAGGATGGCGCCCAGGGCGGCGGAGCTCTGCTGCTTCTCGTACTCCAGGGCCCGCGCGAAGAGGTACGACAGCCGCTTCGCGGTGGCGAAGGTGTCGCGCGCTGCGGTCAGCTTCTCGTGCAGCCAGAAGTCGTGCGAGAAGAGCGGCACCTGGCGGTCCTGCTCGCGCGCGACGACCTGGTCGCCCTCCATGAGCAGCTGGTGAATCCGTCCCTCCAGGCCCTCCAGCTGGAGCAGCGCCGCGTCCACGCTCGTCTCCACCTGGTCCACCTGGAGCGCCGCGGTGTGGATGCCCACCGCGTACATGTTGGACTCCGCGTAGCACTGGCGCACGTTCGACTGGAGCTGGAGCGCCTCCATCTGCGCGCGGTGGGTGTTCTCCGCCTGGGAGATCTTCTCGCTGACGCGGATGGCCTGGTCCTTGTACCGGTTCTCCGCGCCCCCTCCCAGGAGCTTGAGGCCGCCCCAGACGGCCCCGGCGAGGCCTCCCTGCGCGAACGCGCCGATGATGCCGTCAGACTTGCTGTTGATGTCGCTGAGGTTGTTCACGCGCCGGTCCACGCGCGCCTTCTCCGCGATGAGATCGTGCATCTGCTGCTCGAAGGCCGCGCTCAGCGCCAGCTGCGTGTTGGTGTCCTCCTGGAGGAGCGCGCAGCGCTCCCGCGCGACGCGGAGCCGCTCCTGGGCGTCCGCCCACTGGGACTGGGCCACCTGGACGCTCTGGTTCGCGCCGATGAGGGTGAGCACCGCGGCGCCCATGTCCCCCCGGTAGCAGCTGCTCTCCAGCTTGTAGCCCAGGCTGGAGGCGGTGGGCAGCTGGCTGCCCGCCGTGCCCAGCTCCTGGAGGCACGCGGTGTTCGCGGCCGTGAGCGCGTCCGGGGCCAGGTCCTTCGCCGGCAGCGGCAGTCCGTACAGCTTCGCCACGGGCATCGAGGTGCCGCCCCAGGAGACCACGCCCGAGCCCGCCGCCACGGTCGCGTCCGCGTAGTGCTCCACCAGGGCGCGGACCGCCGCGTCGGTGTAGTCGGCGGGCGAGGCCACCAGCTTGCGCCAGGTGCACAGGGTGAAGCGCGCGTGCTCCGTCTTCACGCGGGAGTGGATCACCGCCGCGGGCTGCTGGCACTCGGGCTTCACGAAGCAGGTGGCCGGGCTCAGCGGCCAGGCCGTGCGCGCTGGATCGAAGCGCGCGAGCACGTCCTCCGAGGCCACGTCCGTCAGCCCGCACATCTGCACGATGGGGGCGCCGTACTGGCGCTGGAGCTCCAGCACGCGCTGGTCCTTCATGCTGCCCTGGAACTCCTCCTGCACCTCGCTGTTGCGCAGGTTCACCCAGGCCGCCTCTGCCTGCACCTTGGTGGCCACCGCCGTCTCCACCGCGCCCTTCGCGTTGGCGTGCAGGTACGTGGAGCTGCCGAAGTAGCGCTCGATGGGGCCCGTGGGCGTGGCGCCGAAGGCGATGGGCGCCTCGTCCAGGGGCATGCCGTAGGGCGTGCAGTCCGTGAGCGCGCGCAGCTTCTCATAGGCCTGGCGGCGCACGGCCTCCAGCTCCGCCTGCGCGTCGCGCCAGCGCTTGTCCCAGGACAGCTCCCCCAGGCCCATGGCGGGCGTGCACGCGGCGCGCTCCCTCGCGTACGCGGAGCGGGCCATCGCCTCCACCAGCACCTCGTAGCGCAGGGTGCGCCCGAAGCGCGCCAGGGCCAGGTCGCGCACGGAGCCCGCGGACACCGGGCCGCAGGAGGCCAGCGTGGTGCGCGCGGTGGTCTCCAGGTCCTCGTTGAGCAGGCGCAGGTGCGCCGTCAGCCCCTCCAGCATCAGCGCGGGCAGCCCCGCCGTCGCGTCGTGCTGCGGCTGGGAGCCGGGCAGGGGCGACAGGTCGCCGGCCGGCGCGTCGTAGAGCGTGCCCTGGGTGATGGCGTCCTGAAGCTGCGCGTCGTCCACCAGGAAGTCCCACGCGGCCAGCCGGTTGCCGGCCGTGCCGGACACCTTCTGCCGGAAGGGTGGGACGAGCGAGAAGTGCTGGAAGCCGATGTCCACCGTCGAGGGCGCCACGTACGCGCCGCTCGCGTCCATCCGCCGCCAGTCCGTGCCCCGGTCCACCACCGCGAGGGCCAGGGCGCCGGTGGTGCGCGGCACGCTCCACGTCCAGGTGGACACGGAGCTGCCCGTCAGCCCCTTCTTGCGCGCCGCCACCGCGGTGAGCTCCCACGCGTCCGTCCGGTCCAGGCACGTCACCTGGAGCGAGCGCGGCGCGCTGGCGACGCCGTCCGCCGCGTAGGAGGCGAACGCCAGCTCCACGGGCGTGGTGGTGCTGGTGCAGTTGGCCGCGAGCGACGGGGTGTGGAAGAAGAACGTGCTCTTCGCGCGGTTCCAGCGCGCGCCGGGGCCCCGGTCCTGCACGGACGCCTGGGAGGCGTTGACCGTCCAGGACGCCACCGGCGGGGGCGGCAGCCGGTAGTCGGGGTTGAGCAGGCTGCACGTGCGGGTGGCGTCATTGCCCGGCACGAGCGGCGCGTAGGCGTTGTCCAGGAGCAGGTCCCAGCCCTTCTCGAAGCGCGCCATCAGCGCGGGGACGGCGTCCCAGTCCGACGGCGGCGTCTCGTTGAGGAAGGCGGACAGCTCGCGCTGCTGCACCACCTGCTGGGCCACGTAGCCGTGCGTGGCGATCCACTGCTGGAACAGGCGCCACGCCAGGCGCTGGTCGCGGCTGGTGGACTCCCGGGCGCTCAGGTGGAGCGCGCCGTAGAAGCGCGCCAGGTTGAAGCAGCGCCCCGGGGTGATGCGGCTTGGGGAGGACAGGCTGGCGCGCTGGGTGAGGACCGCGTAGCGGGTGCCGTAGCGGTTGGCGAACCAGGGGCCCGCGGCCAGGCTGGGGCCGGACACCACCGGGCGCTTCAGGTCCGCCATGCACTCGGAGAGCATCTCCAGGTCGGTGAGGCGGTCCGGGTTCTTCAGGCCGTTCGTGTCCGGGTAGCGGTCCCACGTGTTGAGCAGCTCGGCCTCATAGGGCAGGCCGCCGTTGGCGCAGAGGAAGTCGCCGGAGCGGGCGCGCACCAGGGCCTGCGCCGCCGTCACGGTGGCGGCGGCCGGGAAGCCGCTCACGTCCTGGGGGCTCGAGGGGTTGCCCTGGTGGCAGAGGATGCCGCGCGCCAGCCGCGAGGGCGTCAGCGTGGCGTCCAGGGCCAGGTACTCGGTGAGCTTGGAGGAGGCCTCCTGGTCCCAGGCGGCGCGCTCCTCGCTGACGACGGTGTTGGTGGGCGCCGTCGCGCCGACGCCGGACCACGCGCGCACGCCGGGCACGCACACGCCCAGGTCCGGCTCGCACACCTCGCCGGTGGCGCACGCGGAGGCCGGGCAGGCGGTGAGGGGCAGGTCGTCCACCCCCGTGGCGGTCTCCACGCGCAGGCGGGACAGCTGGTAGCGCGCGGCCACGCCCCACGTGCTGCCCACCGGGCGGGGCAGGCGCACGGTGAAGGTGCCCGACAGCCGGGGGCTGGAGGCGCCCGAACCGTCATACCCGCCCTCCACGTCCACGGTGACGGCGTCCGCGGTGTTGGAGCCGGAGGAGGACGGCAGCCACTCCTCGCCGTGGCGGTTCGTGCCGGAGGTGAGTCGCAGCTTCCCGGACGGGGACAGCGTGCGCGACGCGTCGTACAGGTACAGGTGGGTGTCGTTGGCGAAGCCGCGCACCGGCAGGACGATGGGATCCACGCCCGCGTCCGCGGAGGCGTCCACCGCCAGCGTCACCGTGCCGTGGAAGGGCCGCACGCCGCCCACGCCCGGAGAGGACTCCAGGAACTCCGCGTCCACGCGGGTGCGCCGGGGCGTGCCCCGGGCGGCCTCCAGCGTGACGTACCAGCGCGACAGCGTGCTGTCGGAGCGGGGCCGCACGTCCACGTTCACCGTGGCGCGCTTGCCCGTGCCGAAGTCGCTGAACGTCCACGTGCTCACCGTGCACTCGCTGGCGAAGACCGTCGCCGGCGCGTCGCCCACGCTGCACGCCACCTCCATGCCCGGGCCGCCCACCACGCGCACCGGCTGGTTCGCCGCCTTGGTGGCCTCCGTCGCGTTCAGCGCCGCCACGCCCACCACCAGGCGCTGTGCCGTGAAGGGCGCGCTCGAAGCGGGCGTCGCGAAGGACAGCGCGCCGGGGGTGACGTCCACGCGCGGCAGCGTCCCGGGCAGCTCCAGCGGCACCTCGGGGCCCTCGGCCGCGCAGCGTCCCTCGCAATCACAGACCTGACCCGTGGCGCAGCCGGTGCCCGCCGGGCCGCCCGCGAGGCAACTCCAGTCACACTGGCCCGTGCTCTCATTGCAGAAGGACCCCTGCGGGCAGTCCTCGTCATAGGTGCACGCGCGCGCGGTCAGCGGCGACTTGAGCGACTGGAGCAGGGCGTTGTTGCGCTCCTCGCAGGTGGTCTCCAGCGCCTGCCGGGACAGGCGCACGAGGGTGTCTTCGGGGACATCAGGAGGGGCGTCGGGGATGCCGCAGGCCGTGGCCCAGAGCAATCCCAGGACGCCTGGGGCGAACCAGCGGGACGAACGCATGTCGGGGGACTCCAGAAGGGAAAGGCAATGACTTGCATTCCTCATACGGGGAGTGGCTCCGGCGCTGGTCGTGCCGGGGCCATTTCGCGAAGGGTTGAGCCAGGGGCGCCGGGCCCTTGCGTATCAGCGCCAGGAATTCGAGGAGGCGCCTCGCCTTCTTCAAAGGAGCAAGGGATGCAACGCAATGTGAGTGCGGCGCGGGGCCTGGCGCTGGCCGTGTTGATATGTCTGGGGTGGGGCTGTGACTCCGCCCCGGCCGTCTCCTCCCGTCCCAGGTTGCCCTCCCACGCGGGCAGCCTGTCGCGCGCGGCGGCCGGCGGGGGAGGGGAGCTCGCGCGGGCGGAGCAGGCGTTGGTGGCAACCCCGCCGTCCACGGCGCACCAGTGGAGCACCACGGGCAGCCTGAGCGTGGGGCGCACGGGCGTGGCGATGGCGCGGCTGCCGGATGGCCGGGTGCTCGCCAGCGGCGGCTGCACCGGGTCCTCGTGCATGGCCTCGGCGGAGCTGTACGACCCGGCCACCGGCACCTGGACGTCCACCGGCAACATGCTGCGCATGCGCGCGGGTCATCATCTGGTGGCGCTCCAGGACGGCCGGGTGCTGGCCCTGGGCGGCGTCTGGTGGCCGCTGGGACAGTGGGGGAACGGCGTCACCGACACGGAGGTCTACAACCCGGCCACGGGCACCTGGTCCTTCGCGGGCACCATGTCGCACGAGCGCGAGCTCTTCACCGTTACCCCGCTGGCCAACGGCCGCGTGCTGGTGGTGGGCGGGGAGGAGAACTATTCGCCCGACGCCGCGGTGGAGGAGTTCGACCCCACCGCCCCCAGCGAGAGCGCGTGGACCCAGGTCTCAAGCCTGCCGGTCGGGCGCGCCTACCACAGCGCCACGAGGCTGCCGGACGGCAGCGTGCTGGTGGTGGGCGGTACGGACGGCGAAGGGGTGATCTACGACGACGCCTATCGCTACCACCCGGCGACGCGCACCTGGACGCCCGCGCCGGGCCTGTACCAGGCGCGCTACGGCCACACCGCCGTGGCGCTGTCCAATGGCCGGGTGATGCTCTTCGGCGGGTGGGTCTGGGGCTGGACCGAGTGGGGCGAGGAGACGCAGATTCCCGCGGACTCCGTGGACGTCTTCGACCCGGTGGCGGGGACGTGGGGCTATGGCGCGCCGCTCGCGCTGCGCAGCGAGGGCTTCGCCGTGCCGCTGCCGGGCGGTCAGGTGCTGGTGGCGGGCGGCCACCGCAACTACGACTACGCGGTGGCTTCCCATGCGGAGGCGTGGTCCTGGACGATGGGGCCCCGCTCGGCCGGCACGTCGATGCAGCGCTCGGGGGCCGCGGCGGTTCCCCTGGCGGACGGGCGCGTGCTGGTGGCGGGCGGCTACCGCAATGGCGCGATCTCCGCGTGCGAGCTGTTCACGCCCGCGAGCAGCTTCGGGCCCGCGGTGCGGGATTGGGTCTACCGCGAGCATCCCCTGCGCCGCTCGCGCGCCGAGTCGGCGGCGGTGGTGCTGCCTTCCGGGAAGGTGCTGGTTTCGGGCGGTTATTCGGATGAGGACTACCTTGCGGCCGCGGAGCTGTACGACCCCGCCACGGGCACCTGGGAGCTCACGGGCTCCATGGCGACCCGCCGCGCACGGCACTCCCTGCGGCTCCTGCCCAACGGCAAGGTGCTGGCCCTGGGCGGCGTCAACGGACAGGTCCTCTCCTCAGCGGAGCTGTACGACCCCGTCGCGGGGACGTGGAGCGCCGTGCCCACCCCGGTCGTGGGGCGCACGGACGCCACGGTGACGGTGCTGCCCTCCGGCCAGCTGCTGGTGACGGGAGGCCGGACGCTGGCGGGCCTCACGGTGAACACCGTGGAGCGGGTGGAGCCGCTCACGGGCACGCGCACGGTCCTGGGCAGCCTCCAGAAGGTCCGGCACGGCCACCAGGCGGTGCTGCTGCCCTCGGGCAAGGTCGCGGTGTGGGGCGGCTGGAAGCCGGACTACTACCCGGAGGACCAGGCCGAGCTGTACGACCCCGTTACGGGCACCTCGTCCGCCGCGGGCACGGTCCCCGTCCGGGGCTCGGACGGCGTGGTGCTGCGCTCGGGGGCGGTGCTGCTGACGGGCGGCACCTCGTCCTCCGGGACGGTGGTGGCGCCGGCGCTGTGGAACCCGGTGACGGGCACCCTGAGCCCCGCGGGCACGCTGGCCTCGCCCCGGACCAGCCACCGCGCGCTGCTGCTGCCGGACGATCGCGTCCTCGTGGTGGGCGGCTACTCCGCGACCGCCTACGCCATCCTGGCGGAAGGCACGGAGCTGTACGACCCCGCGACGAACACCTGGAGCGCGGCGGGGCGGCTGGGCACGCGGCGGTCGATCTTCGCCGCGGTGACGTTGGCGAGCGGCCAGCCGCTGGTCATCGGCGGAGCGAGCGCCGCCCGCGTCCTGGACTCGGCGGAGCTGCTGCCGCTGGGCGCGTGGCGGACCGTGCAGCCCCTCACCACGGCGCGCTATTCGCACACGGCCACGCGCCTGGACTCCGGCAAGGTGCTGGTCGCGGGAGGCATCCGTGACGCCTCGAGCGCGCTGGCGACGGCGGAGGAGTACGACCCCGTGGCCGACACCTGGAGCCTGACCCCGGCGATGCCGGTGGCCCGCTACAGCCACACCGCCGTGGCGCTGGACGGCGAGCGGGTGATGGTCACCGGCGGCCTGGCGTCCACGGACGTGGCGCTGGCGTCGTCGCTCATCTACGACGCCACGGCCGGGACGTGGGCCGGCACGCGCGCCATGGCCGTGCCGCGCCTCCTGCACACCGCGACGCGGCTGCCGGACGGCAAGGTGCTGGTGGTGGGCGGGCACGACGGCAACAACGTCTTCGCCTCCGCGGAGCTGTACGACCCGGCCACGGACTTCTGGACGTCCGCGGGGATGCTCGCGAACGCCCGCTTCGGCCACACGGCCACGCTGCTCGCCAACGGCAAGGTGCTGGTGGTGGGCGGCCAGGACGTGGATCCGGTGCTGGGCTACCCCGTCCCCATGGCCACGGCGGAGCTGTACGACCCGGCGACGCACAGCTGGAGCGCCGCGGGCTCCATGGCGTCCGCGCGCGCCTTCCACGCGGTGGCGGCGCTGTCCACGGGCCCGGTGCTCGTCGCGGGTGGCCACGACGGGACGGGCTACACGGCGACGGCGGAGCGGTACGACCCGGTGACGAACAGCTGGAGCGTCACGGGAGCCATGGGCACCCCGCGCGACGGCCACGCGCTGCACCTGCTGTCCACCGGCAAGGTGCTGGCCTTGGGCGGCTTCGACGGCGCGGCGCTGACGCGGGTCACGGAGCTCTACGACCCCGCCACGGGCACCTGGGCCGTGTCAGGCGCCATGTCCACGCCGCGCTACAACCAGGCGACCACCGCGCTGGCCACGGGAGACATCCTGGTCGCGGGCGGCTACCTGAGCCCCAGCGCGCTCAACACCACGGTGGAGCTGTACCGCCCGTGACGTGAACCGGGGACTCACCGCTGTCTTTCAACGGGGCGGTGAGTCCTTGATGCGTCCGTCCCCCAGCCTCAGGAGGTCTGGCGCTTGAAGCGCAGCCTGGCCGCTGGAGGCCGGCGGCCCTTGCCTGCGCCGGGCCCCGTCGCCAGCTTGAATCATGCGTAACAGAGGAGCTTCGCGATGGAACTCACACCTCAAGCAGTGGCCATCCCCAAATCGACCGAGCACCTTGAGAAGGGGAAGTACGGTCCCATCTTTCCGAAGACCCCCGCCTGTTACGGCTTCACCATCGTCGCCAACGTCAAACCGGGGCGCGCCGAGACAATGCGCGGCTACGGTCAGCGATTGGCCGAGTCCCTGAAGACAGAGCCCCACCTGCTGGCGCCGCTCAAGCTCCACTACCTGCGCTGGGTGCTCTTCGATAACGACACCCGGTTCATGTACCAGGGCATCTTCGATACCGACTTCGACAAGTACACCGAGGACGCGGTCGTCATCTTCACACGCTCCGGCATCAACACGGCCTTCGAGAACCTCGAGGGTTTTCCCTTGGACTGGAAGACCAACACGCAGGCGTTCATCCAGTTCATCCGGGACCACCAGTGCACCAGCTTCCTGGAGTACGGGGAGTATCCGTACTTCACGAGCGATGAGATCAAGAAGGCCCTGAAGCTCAAGGCCGCGTTCTCCGAGATGATCGAGCAGATGCAGTAGGACCGCAGCGAGAGGGGCCTGTCATGAGCACCCAGCCCGCACGGACGTACAACCAGGACCACGCGCCCCGGCGATACGCGAAGGGGCATCGGCGCGTCAGCGTCTACACGTCCTGGAGCTACCCCGGAGAGGCCAATCGGGATCCGACCGGAATGGACAATCGGTTCTCGACGATGACCGAGGTCCGCCGGGTGCTCTGGCCCACGTATGAGTCCCCGCAGTGGGCGGACCCGCGGAGGTTCCAGCAGGGCATCTCCGGCTCGCTGGAACTCTTCTTCTGGGCCTGGGTGCGGTTCCAGAAGGTCGTCGAGGAGGCCACCGGGTACGCGGTCCCCATGTTCCAGCGGGTGGATCAGGCGGGCTTCACCCTGCCGCTGGACGAGCGGGTCCTCGCCGACGCGGACACGCTGCTCGTCTTCAGCCTGGACCACAACGTCACCGGGCAGGTGGCCGCTCCGGAGGAGATAGAAGCGGTCCGCGCGTTCCTCGCGCGCGAAGGCACCTGCCTGGTGATAGGCCCCCACCATGATGTCGGGCACTCGGAGGACATGCAGGAGCGCGCCCTCGAATACGCCCACCATGGCGACGCGCTGGTGCCCCGCCAGCAGCGCTTTGGCGGTTATGCGCGCTCGTTGATGCAGGGGCTGGGAATCCCCGTCGAGAATCGCTGGGGCCTCCGCCCCGCGGTCGTCGAGGGAACGAGCCGGAGCGTCCCCCTGACGGTGCGCGAGGACCTGGACACCCGCGGCTGGCTCAACGGGGTCCAGAACTTCAACTTCCACATGCACCTGCCGCACTACGCGGTCACGGCGGACGACGCCCGTTCGGTTCGCGTCCTGGCGACGCAGCCCATTGACATGAGCCGGCCCCATCCCTTCACGAACGCGGGGAACACCGAGTTCAACGCCCTGGTGTGGATGCCGCCTGGCGACGGCAGGGCCGGCGACGTGCTGGTGGCGGACTCCACCATCTTCAGCACCCTGTTCGGGGCGGACGAGAGCCTCGAGCGCTTCTGGAAGAACCTGGCCACCGACCACTGACATGCTCGAACTGGACGACATCCAGAGCGGAGTGCTTCGGCCCCGGCCCACGCCCTATGTCGCGACCTACATCCTCCTGCGCATCGACGACCGGAGGGCAGGGCGGGAGCTGATGCGCCGGCTTCTCCCGGTGGTGTCCTCGGCCGCGCATCCGGAGCGCCCGGCCGCCGAATGCTGGGTCAGCGTCTCGCTCACGTATTCCGGGCTCGAGGCGCTGGGCGTGCCAGGGGACTCCCTGGACAGCTTCGCGTGGGAGTTCCGGCAGGGGATGGCGGCCCGGGCAAAGGCGCTGGGGGACGAAGGGGAGAGCAGCCCCGAGCATTGGGAATCACCGCTGGGAACCCCGGACGTCCATGTCGTGCTGACGGTGCTTTCACCTGAGCAAGCCCGGCGCGATGCCGCGCTGGAGCGCGCGGGCGGGGCCCTGCGGGAGCTGGGCGGCGTCCAGGCCCTCTGGCGTCAGGACTGCCACTCGCTCAGCACGGAGCGGGAGCCGTTCGGGTTCAGGGATGGCATCAGCCATCCGGCCGTCGAGGGGAGCGGCATTCCAGGAAGCAACCCCCACGAGGCGCCGCTCAAGGCAGGTGAGTTCGTCCTGGGCTACCCCGACGAGACAGGCAACCTGCCACCCATGCCCCAGCCCGACGTCCTGGGCCGCAATGGGACGTACATCGTCTTCCGCAAGCTCCATCAGCGGGTGGCCGCGTTCCGGCAGTACTTGAAGCAAAGCGCGAGCAGGCCCGAGGACGAGGAGCTGCTGGCGGCGAAGATGATGGGGAGGTGGCGCAGCGGCGCGCCCCTGGCGCTGTGCCCGCACCATGACGATGCCTCCCTGGGCGCCGACCCCCGGCGCAACAATGACTTCCACTACGCGGACGACCCGACCGGCTACAAGACACCTCCCGGGTCGCACGCCCGGCGCGCGAACCCCCGTGACGCGTCCGTCGCGGGAGTGGTGAGGCTCCACCGGATGATCCGTCGCGGAACCGCCTACGGGTCCGAGCTCCCCGAAGGCGTCCTCGAGGATGACGGCGCCGACCGGGGGTTGATGTTCGCCTTCATCGGCTCGCACCTCGGACGGCAGTTCGAGTTCGTGCAATCCGAGTGGATCAACGGCGGCGAGTTCCTGGGGTTGGGGGAGGCGAAGGATCCGCTCGTGGGCGCCCACGACGGAGCCGGGGAGTTCGCCTATCCCAGGCGGCCCATCCCCCGGTGTCTCAAAGGCCTGTCGCGGTTCGTGGTCACCCGCGGAGGCGAGTACGGCTTCATGCCCGGCCTGCGCGCCCTGCAATGGCTGGCGGACCTGCGGACCTGAACGCCCGGCACATCACTTCTCCAGGTCGCCGACGATCTTCTGGAAGGGCGACGGCTGGCCGGACAGCTTCTGGAAGAAGTTCCGGGCGTCGGTGCCTTCGTCGTAGTTCTTGAAGGCCTGGTCGTTGCTGTTCTTCCCGTCGGGCTTCAGGCCCGAGTAGTCCTGGCGGGAGGGCAGGCCGTGCTCGGCGCGGATGGCGTTCTCGGACGGGGCCCAGTTGTTCTTCGTGTGCGGCGTGGGGCGCAGGCCAATGGTCTCGAACTCCTCCGAGAGGCGGAGGCGGTTGTCGACGGTGGACTTCATGTTGTCCGAGTGCGCCGGGTGCTGCTTGAAGACGTCCGCGTTGCTGTGCTTGCTGGCGGCCAGGGGGCTCACCTGGAGGCCGTTGGACGCACGCCAGGCGTGGACCGACTCGTGGCCCAGGCTGTTGAAGCGCTGGCCGCCGCCGTTCTCGTTGTACTTGATGTCGCTGGCCGTGCCGGCGCCGGGCTGGCCGTCGAAGCGGTACGCCGGGCGGGTGGACGACAGGGTGCCGTCGTTGCGCGGCACGTGCGAGTTGGGCATCGCCGAGTTGCGGCCCGAGTAGATGTCCACCGACGTCAGCGGCTGGCGCAGCGTCCCCGTGGCGCCGGGGTTCACGGCCTGGGTGCGGCCGTTGAGGTCGTTCAGCATCTGGTTGCCCACGGGCCTGCTCGTGAGGCGATTGGTGGAGTTGCGCACGTCCTGCGTGAAGTCCGCGAACTGCGCGCCGGACTGGCCGCTGTCACGGCGGGTCCGGATGCCCTGGAGCTTGGGGTCCACCACGCCGTAGTCCGTGGGCTTGAGGTTGTTCTTGCCCGCCTGCAGCTCCGCGGGAGACGCCACCGGCTTCGGCTTCGCCGTCTCCGGCTTCGCCGGCACGCTGCCGCTGCGGGGACGGGAGCTGGAGCTGGGGCCGAACGACGAAGAGGGCTTGGAGAACGAAGAGGAGCGCAGCTTCATGGGAGGGCCTCGGAAGTGGAGTGCGGCGACGGACCACCCCTACTGCACCCCGCGTGCCCACCTTTTCGCGGCCCTTCACTTCGTGATTCCAGGAGTTTACGTCGAAGTGGAGGCCCCGCCCTGGTGACTGGCGTCGGGGGCCTGATGTCTCCAGACATCAGGCCCCCGATTCACCACCGGCTGTTACTGGAGGGTCCAGGCCACGGTGCCGCTGCAACTGCTGCTCGAGTAGCAGCCAGCACGGAGCTGGTAGGTCCCGCTGCCGCCCGCGGGCACCGTGTAGACGAAGTTCGAACCCACGCCCCCGCACGCGTCATCGCTGAAGGTCACCAGCGTGCCGCTCGGACCGTAGAGCCGCAGGTAGGTGTCACCGGAGAAGCTCGAGCCCGTCACACCGCAGGTTCCCATTGTGAGGACCTGCCCCGCCGTCAAGGTGAGCGTCTGGTTCACCGTGTTCACGGTGGCGCTGCTGGTGTAGCTCGCGCTGTACTGGAGAGGCCCGGCGCCCGGCGCCGCGCTGAGCGTCCAGGCCACGGTGCCCGTGCAGCGGGTGCTCGCGGAGCAGCCCGCGCGGAGCTGGTAGTTGCCGCCGGCGCCCGCCGGCACCGTGTAGACGAAGCTCGAGCCCGCACCCCCACACGCGTTGTCGTTGAAGGCCACCTGTGTGCCATCCGGGTTGTAGAGCCGCAGGTAGGTGTCTCCGGTGAACGCCGAGCCCGCCACGCCGCAGGTTCCCACCGTGAAGGTCTGTCCCGCCGTCATCGCGAGGGTCTGGTTGGCCGTGCCCATCGTCGCGTCGCTCGTGTTGCTCGCGCTGTAGCTGAAGGGGCTGTGGTTGGGGAAGGGCGGATACTGCACCGTCACCATCACGGACGCGCTGGAGGTGACATTGCCCGCGGCGTCATATGCCTTGGCGGATACGGAGTGGAGCCCGGCGGTGGTGTAGATGTACCAGGGCACCGCGTAGGGCGCGGTGGTGCTGGTGCCAGCCGGCATCCCGTCCAGGAAGAACTCGACCCGGGCCACCCCGACATTGTCGCTGGCCGAAGCCGTGACGATGTACGACGTCTCGCGGAGGAGGATGTCGTTCGGCGCGGGGTAGGTGATGGAGACCGTGGGGGCGATGAAGTCATTGTTCAGCGTCACGTTGAGGCTGGTGCTGCCCACGTTCCCCGCGCCGTCGTACGCCTTGGCCGTCAGCGTGTACGCGCCGTTGACGAGCGCGCGCGTGGCCCAGTCATGGGTGAAGGGCTCACTCGTGTCCGTCCCGAGCAGCGTGGCGCCCCGGTAGAACTCCACGCGGGTGATGCCGGAGTGGTCGTCGCTCGCGCTGGCCGCCAGCGTGACGGTCCCCTGGAGGACGGCGCCCTCCACCGGCGACGTGAAGGAGACCCCCGGCGCGACGGCGTCATTATCCACCGTGATGTTCACGGTGGCCGAGTTCGCCAGATTGTACGCCGCGTCCCAGGCCCGCGCGGACACCGTATGGGAGCCATTGGCCAGCTGGGTGCTGGTCCACGTGAGGGTGTACGGCGCCGTGTTGTCGACGGCCACGGTGTTGCCGTCCACCTTGAACTCCACGGAGGTGACCCCGCGGTTGTCGGAGGCGTCGGCCGAGAACACCAGACTCCCCCGCACGGTCGCTCCCGCCACGGGCGAGGTGAGGGTGACAGTGGGCGGAGTGAGGTCGTTGTCCAGCGTGAAGGTGCGCCACTCGGAGTAGACGAGATTGCCCGCCGTATCCAGGACCTCGGCCCGGACCCGGATGGGGCCATTGGGCAGGTTCCGGGTGTACCAGCTGCAGCTGTACGAGGGACTGTAGGCGTTGCACAGGATGGTGTTGTTCAGCTCCGCGCGGAAGTCCACCCGGGAGATGGGCGCGTTGTCCGCCACCGTGGCGGTGAGCGGCACCGAGCCGCTCAGCACGGCGCCCGCCGCGGGCGACGCGACGGCCACCGTGGGCGGTGGGTCCACCGTGATGTGCACGGGCGCCGACGTCGTCACCTTCCCGGAGGCGTCGTATGCGCGGGCCGTCAGCGTATGCGGGCCGGGCGGCGCCGTCTGGGCGTTCCAGGGGATGCCGAACTGGGCCTGGACGCTCGTGCCGAGCAGCACGGTGTCATCGAGGTAGAACTCCACGTGGGTGACGCGGAGGTCGTCGGTGGCGTTGGCCACCACGCTCCTCGACCCGCCCACCGTCGCTCCGTCCACGGGGGCGATGAGGCTCACCGTGGGCGCGGCGTAGTCGTTGCGGATGTACAGATTGACGGACGAGGCCCGGGCATTGCCCACGGCGTCGTAGACCCGCACCATCCAGTAGACCATGCCGTTGGGCACGGAGAAGCTGTCCCAGCTCGCCTCGAAGGGCGCGCTGCTGTCGCTGCCCACGAGGACGTTGTCGATGAAGAAGTCCACCCGGCCCATGGCCTGGTCATCCACCGCCTGGGCCACGAGCGTCACCTGCCCGGAGACGGTGGTCCCGGCGGCGGGCACGTGCGTGACGGTGGGTTGGGTGACGTCCGGTGCGGAGACCGCGAAGGCAAGGTCGTCGTGGTCATGGACAGCCCCGGGGGTGCACGGAGCGCCCTGGGCCTGGGCGGCGTCCACGAGCACGGCGCGCACGGCCTGGAGGCCGCCCGCGGGGAGCTTGAAGGTGGTGGAGAGGGTCTCGGCGCCGCCGGTGGCGGGCAGCGTGGCCAGGTACACCCACTGCGGCGCGGTGGCATCCACGGCCCGGAAGAGCATCAGCGCGCTGCTGGCCGAGGGGGCACCCCACACGTCCGCCTCCACCTTCACCGTCCGCCCCTGGGCGAGCCACGAGACGCCATCCACGGTGGAGACGCGGAGGGCCTCCACGGAGGCGTCGGATTGGAAGGTGCCGTCGTTCCCGTCGGCGCAGCTTCCGCCCAACGTATTGGGCGCGTTGGACTCGGGGCCCACGGTGCCCCGGCCCGTCAGCGTGGTGTTGGAATCACAGAGCGCGCCGTGGGAGGTGCACGCGGGCGCCGCCAACTGGGCGTCATACCGCGCGTCTGTTGATGCGAGCGTCTGGGCCACGGAGGCGCTCGCATCCGGGGCGGAAGTCGTATCGGAAGGGCCGGGGGAGCAAGAACCTCCGGCAAGGCACAACAGCAGGGTTTGGGTCAGTCGGAGTGAAACTCTCATCACGCGTCCTTGGGGTGAGTGGCCAACGCCGGACGCGGTATGGGAAATGGCCCTGACGCGGGCCAGGCGACGGGGCACGTGGGGTGAAATTGCCACGGCCCCTATGGGTTCAGCCTACTGGCAAGACGCCGGATACGACGGGGCGATGACGGTCTGCCCCGACTCCGTGAGGGTCAGGACGGAACCCTCCGTGGCGCCCGTCACGGCCTTCGCCGTGGCGGTAAAGCCAGTCGTTCCGTTCAGCGTGACCTTGTAGATGAACCGGCAGCCCGCCACCCAGGACGCGTCCGGGACGGCGGCGCGGGTGCCATTCGAGCACCCCTCCGGCACGAAGCCGATCAGCGGCAGGTTGGTGGAGTACTGATCCCTCTCCGCGAAGTACGACTGCTCCACCACGTGGATGTAGTTGAGGTTGCTCCGGGCCTCTCGTAGCTGGGCTTCGCAGGTGAAGGATTGCGCCGGCAGGCACTCCGCGGAGTCCACGTAGCGGCGCACGCCCTGGCGCTCCAGCCAGAAGAGGCGGCCGGAGACGGGGTGGGTACCAATCTGGAGGGTGATGCCCGCGGACGGCGTCCCCGCCACGCCCTGCGCCACCGCCGTGAAGCCCGGCGAGGGATGCGGCGTGATGCCGGTGACCTTGTAGGAGAAGTTGCACCCGGACACCCAGCCCGCTCCCGGCACGGGGGCGCGGCTGCCGTTCGGACACGCCGCGGGCGCGAAGCCGGCGCTGGCGAGGCTCAGCGTGAAGACATCATGCTCCGCGAAATACCCAGACTCCGCCGTGAAGAGCGACCGCATCTCGCGGATGGCCTCGCATTCCACCGTGCCGCAGTCCACCGGTGTCCCCGCGTCCGCCCAGGCGGTCGCGGACAGGCCAGTCATTCCCATGCACAGCACGGACAGCCACTGCTTCAGGTTCTGCTTCATGAGGCGTGAGCTCCTTCTCGGGGGAAAGTCGCGCCTTGGACACGCGCGCCCTGTCACCGGTTCCGTTCGCCGGTCGAATGTCGGGTCCAGGCGCCAGCACGCTCTCGAACCTGGGGGGCTCGCGTCCCCAGACGCAGGCTTTGTCCTATTCATCTCGGCCCTCGGGCGCGCTGCTGGCGTCCGGCGCTAGGCTGCCAGGCATGAGCTCCCCGCCCGAAGCCGACCTCTCCACCGATGAGCTGTTCGCCCGCACGCTCCAGGGCGACGAGGAGGACGAGGACGCGTGGTTCGCCATCTGGCAGCTGCACCACCGCGGCGGGGAAGAGATCTTCCAGCGGGCCGCGGCCTGGCTCCAGTCCGCTTCCCCGAAGGAGCGGGGACGCGGCGCGAACATCCTTTCCCAACTGGACTTCCGGCACCGGCCCCCGGAGCGCATCGCACGCTTCGTGGACGCGCTCCTGCCGGCGCTCGCGAAGGAACAGGACGCCGCCGTGTTGCAGGCGATGACCGCCGCCCTGGGCCACCTGGGGGATGATCGCCGCGGGGTGCCCGCGCTCCTTTCCCTGAGGGAGCACCCGGATGCCCACGTCCGCTTCGGCGTCGTCATGGGGCTGTCGCGGTTCCGGGATGCCCAGGTGCTCCAGGCATTGATTCAGCTCTCCCGCGACTCCGACGAAATCGTGCGCGAGTGGGCCACGTTCACGCTCGGCTCCCAGGCGCGGGAGGTGGACACGCCGGAGCTGCGCGAGGCGCTGGTGGACCGGCTCTCGGAATCCAACGTCAAGATTCGCGGGGAGGCCCTCTTGGGATTGGCCCTGCGCAAGGACGCGCGTGTCCTCGAACCGCTGCGGCGCGTGCTGGAGGGGCCCGGGGTCACCACGCTGGACGTGGAGGCGGCCCAGGCGCTGGAGGACGTCTCGTTGCTCCCGCTGCTGCGGGGGCACCGTGAGGCCTTCAACCAAGAGGACGAGGACCACGAGTTCCGAGCGGTCCTCTTCGAGGCCATCCACGCCCTGGAGTCGCTCTCCCGGTGACGGCTGTGGGGTCGGGAAGGAGCATGCCCCCGGGCTACACCTCTCCAGGGCCTACGGCGCCTTGAGGACGTCTGTGATGCGCAGGTGGCGGGGCTGGGCCTGCACCCGCTCGAACCAGGCGCGGATGGCGGGATGGCGGCCCAGGTCGAACCGGCCCTCTTCCGCCACGTGCGTGTACGCATACAGCGCGATGTCCGCGAGGCTGTAGTGCTCGCCCGCGAAGAAGGGCCGCTTGCGCAGCTCACCCTCCATGATGTCGAGCGCGGCGTAGCCCTTCTGGATGCGCTCCTCCAGCTCCTTTTCCTTGCCGGAGGGGATGCCGAAGAAGGTGAGCCACGCCCGGGCCACGGCGATGTAGGGCTCGTGGCTGTACTGCTCGAAGAACATCCACTGGAGCATCCGCGCCCGCTCCAGCCGGTCGGTGGGAATGAAGGGCGTGCCCTCGGCGAAGTACCAGAGGATGGCGTTGGACTCTGCGAGGAAGACCCCGGGCTCCAGCTCCACGGTGGGAGTCCGGGCAATGGGGTTCATGGCCTTGAACTCCGGCGTGCGCGTCTCTCCCGCGGAGAGGTCCACCTCGCGCGTTTCAAACGGAATCGCGAGCTGATGCAGCAGCAGGCGGACCTTGTAGCAATTGCCGGAGGGGTGGAACTGGTGGAGCTTGATCATGGGCGGTGAGTCTATCCCCATGCGAACGCGCGTACCTTTCTCTGCGCAGTCGAGGACACGCGGCTGGCCTGCCGGGGCTTGGACCGCGGTCTGCGTTGGCATGTCCACGGACGCCATCCACCCTCACGGGCCCCATCGTCCGGCGGTGGCCAATCCGAGCTCGGCAACCACCTCATCTTGCGCCCCTTCCCTGGAGCCGGGGCAGGGGATGCTGACGGCTACATCGACCCCGCCTTCTTCCACGAGCTCTTCGCGGGCGACCTCTCCGAGGAGGACGCGGCGGTCCTCGCCGCGAGCCAACGCCCGGCCGCCGCCTCCATCTTCCAGAGCCCCGCCGGCCCGCCCGCGTGGAAGGACCTTCCGTCCTGGTATCTGATTGCCAGCGAAGACCACACCATCCCGCCGGAGGCCCAGCGTGTCATGGCCCAGCGCGCTGGCTCCCAGGCCGTCGAAATCCAGAGCTCCCACGTCGCGATGATCAGCCACCCGGACGCCGTGACAGAGCTGGTCGGCAAAGCCTCCGGATGCCGGTGACTCCGGAGGCTTCTCCTCTTCGGAGGTTCCACATCCAGCAAGGAGGCCGACTGCCATCGTCCCGGCGCTGATGTGCATTTACATGAAATGTCGTTTAGTTAATTTTTGCCTGATTTGCAGTTTTTGGATTGCGTTTGGGGCATGCATGGATGGGGATGCGCGGTCGCGCGCTGTCCTTTCCTCGAACAAGAGGTTTTGCATGCGTAGCCTTTCCATGGCGCTGCTCGTGGGTGTCTCCATTGCCGGTTGCGGAGGCGACCCGGAAGTGGAGAACCGGGAGATCATCTCCAACCTGATCGAGGCCGGCTTTCCGGCCAATGACATCCAGGTCTTCGACGGGAGCGTGTACGTGGGCCGCGACGCCCACGTGACGCTCGAAGCGTCCCGCGAGCTGCTCCAGCCCCTGGAGGAGGGGAGCGCCGAGCAGTACCGCACGACGAACCAGGTCGGCACGGGCGTGACGAAGATCTGCGTCAACCCCACCGCCGCGTTCAACAGTTACTCCAACCTGAGCCAGGGCCTTGACCTGGCCATCGCCAACTACAACGAGCAGGGGCTGCGGCTCACCTTCGCTCGCGGACCGGCCACCGGCTGTACGGCGAACATCTCCGCGGAGACCACGACCGGCACTGGCGGCCAGGCGGGCTTCCCGTCGAACGGGCTGCCCTATGGCGTCTTCTATATCGGCACCGGCTTGGACAGCTACAGCGCGGACGTGAACGAGCACGTCATCACCCACGAGCTGGGCCACGCCATCGGCTTCCGTCACTCGGACTACTACAACCGAAGCATCAGCTGCGGCATCGGTGGCGACGAGGGCGATGCGGGCGTGGGGGCCATCCACATCCCCAACACGCCCACCACGGCCACCGTGGGCGGCTCCATCATGAACTCGTGCTTCCGGTCGACCGAGACGGGCGAGTGGACCGGCTCGGACATCACCGCGCTGGCGGCCCTCTACTCCACGGGCGGCGGGGTCCAGAGCTGCTCGAACTACAACATCCTCTCCTATCGCGGGCAGAACGGGACGCAGATCCGCTGCGGCTGCGACGCGGTGGGCGGCGGCGCCGTGTGGGGGACGGACCTCTACACCGACGACTCGAGCGTCTGCGTGGCCGCGGTGCATGCCGGCGCGATCGGCACGGCGGGTGGGACGGTGGTGGTCACCATCCAGCCGGGGCAGTCCAGCTACGCGGGCACCACGCGCAACGGCGTCACCACGTACTCTTACGGCGCCTGGGCGGGGAGCTTCTCCGTCAGCGGCACGACGCCTCCGCTGAACACCTGCTCCAGCTACAGCTTCACGTCCTACCGCGGCCAGAACGGCACGAGCATCCGTTGCAGCTGCGGTCCGGTGAGCGGCGGCACGGTGTGGGGGACGGACCTCTACACCGATGACTCGAACGCCTGCGCGGCCGCGGTGCACGCGGGGGTGATTCCGGCTTCGGGTGGCAACGTGTCCGTCACCATCCAGCCGGGGCAGTCCAGCTACACGGGCACCACCCGCAACGGCATCACCACGTTGTCCTACGGCGCCTGGCCGGGGAGCTTCTCCCTCAGCCCGTAGGCGCCGTGGAGCTGCTCGGCTCCTGAGCGCAGCGCCTCAGGGGACGCGGATGCCGTGGCGCGAAAGCGGCGCGCGCACCTGCGTCTCCGCCGTCTCCTGGCTCACCGTGACGTAGTCCCGGGACTCCATCCAGCCCAGCTCCGTCACGTGCTCCAGCAGGAAGCCCTCGCTGGTGACGCCGTCCTTCGTGGTGCTGCGAAGCTTCTCCCAGAGTGGGGCCTGCGCATCCAGGGCCTCGCGCGCCACGCGCCCCAGCCGGTCCTTCTCCGCGGCGTCCAGGTCCGGGGCAATCCAGTCCAGGTACAGGAAGCCCAGCCGTCCGTGCAGGGCCTCCTCCTGGACCAGCGTCGTGAGCACCGCACGCGTCAGCGGGTGAGACGTCGCTCGGAGGCAGCCGGACAGGAGCGCGAAGGAGAGCGTCTCTCCCACGCAGCACACCCGCACGATGAGCTCGCTGGCGCGCTGGAGGTAGGAGAGCGACGGGTCGAACGCCACGGCGAATGCCCCGGGAGAATAGGACAGCCGGGTGCCGCCCCCCAGCCGCATCGCCATCCGCGCGCAGAGCTCCACGTGGTGGATCTCCTCCGAGGGGAAGCGCGCCGCCAGGCTCCACAGGTCCAGGGGCACGCGCGCTTCACCCATCACCTGGACCAGCTGTCCCATCACTGTCGCGCTGCCGAACTCGTTGAGCGCCCGCAGCGTCCACGAGTACCGCGCCCGCTCCAGCAGCGCCGCGGGGTAGCGCGACGGCTCCAGCGCATCCCATGGATAGAGCTCCGCCACGTGGCCATACGCCCGCTCATGCAGCGTCAGCGCCGGGCCGTCCGTCAGGTCCAGTTCAAAGAGCGCCTCGGTGCCCATGCCGGACGCCTCCTTCAGGGATCCTGGGGAAGGCCTGCGTCCGTCCCCGCGTCGGTGCCCGCGTCCCGGATGGAATCGTTCGTGCCATTGGACGGGTTGCAGTCATCGTCAACAAGGCCACCGTCGTAGACGCACGGCGCGGGATTGGTCGTCATGAATGGATCGCACGCGACCATCGTGAAGGCCGCGCTCGCGGCGGTGGCGGCCAGCAGCACCCGGCCCCGGCGGCGCTCCGGCGAGGCGGACTCCAGCGGCAGGGGAGGGGATGGCACAACAGGCTTCGGGGGGAAATCGCTCATGGCTTCCTCGCGGTTCGCCGGCCCGACAGCTCGCCCCGGCACCCTATCCCAGACGGTCTGGACCTGTCATGCCCCCGCCCATGGGAGGCGGGGGGCTCATCCATGGCTCGCGCACCAGGCGGGGCACTTCAGTTGAAGAGCAGCTCCGGCTGAGCAACGCGACACCCCGGCCCCGGTCCGTAGTAGGAACGCTCCGATGTCCGAACTCGACGACGACGCGCTCCTGGAACTGCTGGACCTGACCTTCGACGCGCTCTGTGCCTCCCGCGTCTCGGACTGGGTGGACCCCGACCGGGTCCTCGCCGCGGTCGACCTCGCGCTGACGCCCGCGCGGGTGATGGACTGGCACGCACGGTTGGTGGCCCCCATGCGCACGCGCCTGCTCGCGCGCGCGGCGAAGAGCCGCGTCAAGCTCGGCGCGTGGCTGCCCCCCGACGCCACCGCGTCCCTGACGGCGCTCCTGGGGCAGCCGGTGCACCTGCCTCGCAAGGCCATCGACGAGATGGTGGCGTCCGAGCAGGTGCGGGAGACGGTGCGCACCACGCTCCAGGAGACCCTGTCGTCCCTGGTGAGCAAGGTCATCGCGGGTGCTCCCGGGGCGGGTGGCGGCGGGCTGCGGGATGCGCTGAGCTGGGGCGCGCGAGCGGCGGCCTCGGCGGGCAAGGGAATCCTGGGAGGCCTGGGCGGCAGCCTGCAGGACCGCGTGCGCGAGGTCATCGACGGCTCCATGGCCCTGGTGCAGCGGCGGATCGCCGAGCGGCTCGCCAGCGAGGAGACCGCCCGGTCCCTGGGGGCACAGCGCCAGAAGGTCTTCCTGTCCACCCTGGAGAAGACGGAGGCGGACGCCGCGCAGGCGCTGAACCGGGTCCCCCACGAGCAGCTCGACTCGCTGACGCCCCAGGTGATTGGCCACAACCTCGCGCGTCCCGAGGTGCGCGAGGGGTTGAAGGCCGAGCTCCACGCCGTCCTGGAGGACCTGTCACGGCACACCGTGGGAGAGTTGCTCGATCAGGCCGGGCTGCGGGACGCCACACGCCAGTGGCTGCATGCGCACGGTCTGCCCTTCGCGCGCACGCTGGCGCGCTCCGCACCCATCAGCGCATGGCGGGCCCGGCCCGCGGGGTGAGCAGGCCAGGCCCATGCATCGCGAAACGACAGGCTTCAGTAGTAATAGGTGTAGCGGATGTAGAGCTGGTAGTTGATGGCCACGAGTTCACAGCTGCCCATCTTCGCGAAGCTGCTGTGATTCTTGACCATGTGTTCCTCCGCGAGCTTCCGCTGCTCTGGGTTGCAGGACACGCCTGACTCCACGTCGGCCTTCACTTCAAACTCGTCGGCCATGGCGCCCTGGGCCTGGACCGTGCGCTCGTCGCCTGTCGTTGCATCCGACTCGACGCCGCCACAACCGAGCATCAGTCCGCCGGCCAGAAGTCCCACGATGATCCGCATGTGCATTTGTCTTCCTGAGTTGAGGTTGGTCTTACGTCGTGATGACGCAGGCACGAAGCAAAGCAGGCTTCATGCCAATCATCGCGGAGTCCAACGTTCCCAGGGATTCCAGAGTGTGAGTCGGGCACGGGCCGGACGTGGCGAACGGAGATGTATCGATTCACGTCACAGGGGCCTGCCTGGTTGTAGCGCTCCACGCCATGGATGGATATTTACGCTGACGGTGGTTGCAATTGCCTCTCCGCGTGAGGGCCCGTGCCCGGATGCAGCCCGGCTAGTAATTGAGCCAGCGGTAGCCCGTGGTCGCCGAGCCCGAGCACAGCAGGGAGTCCGGCGTGTGGCTCGTGGCGTTGCAGCAGGCCTTCGTTGCGTTCGGGGTCGTGCACCGCTGGTTCACATACAGGCTGCATGACGGCAGGCCGCCGCACGATGACGGGCACGCGGTCGAGACGCCGTCGCACGTCACGCCCTGGTTGTCCGTCGACGTGCAGGTGGTCCCCGTACAGGAGACAGAGGTCCCCCCTGCGCAGGTCGCCGTACAGGTGCCGAACTGGGACACCGTCCGCGCTTCGGCCTCGGAGGCCATCGCGTCGTCAAGGGCCGGGCCTCCGCACCCGACGAGGGAAAGGCCGACCCACATCACCATCGCAGCGAGAGAGAGCTTCATGGAAAACCCCTGGAGGTCCTTCGGGTGGACCTCAATCCCAACCATTTCCGCGCTCCAGGTCTAGCCCCCAATCGTTGGCCGCGCCTGACGCCCATGCCCTCGCAATGGGCACGGAGGTCAGCACGGATTCACCGGATTGATGAATTGGTGAAGAAGGCATCCAGCTCCGGCGGCACCGGCGCGCCCTGGCGCTTGCTGTTCACCGGAGGCACGGGCTGCGTCAGTGACGCCTCAGCGCCTTGCGCGCCGTAGGGCGAGCTGCCCGTGATGCAGAAGTAGAGCACGCCCGCCATCGAGTAGAGGTCGGTTCAGGTCGCGGTGGACGCAACCCTCTTCGTGCGCCAGCCCCAGCGTGGCCTGCTCCAGCAGGTTCACCGCGCGGCGCAGCGTCATGGGCCCTCCGCTCCAGCCCTCACCTTGCACCTGGAGCGCGATCCATTTGACGTCCGTCGCTCAATCTAGAGTATGCGGATTTTTCCATTGCTGGTGGCCGCCAGCCTCACGCTACTGGCTTGCGGCTCGAAGACCTCTTCCGGCACGGCGGAGGCCGACTCCCCGGTGCGCGCGAGCCCGGGCGGCAAGGCGTTCGTCGCCGGCACCCGGCTGCTGAAGACCGAGAAGGCCTTCCCCGGGCGATACATCGTCGTCCTCGAGGACAAAGCCCCGCTGGCCGCGCTCCAGGCGCCGACGCAGCGCGTGGCCTCTGAAGTGGCATCGCTCCACGGGGCGAAGGTCGGGCACGTGTATTCGCACGCCCTCCCGGGGTTCGTCGCGACGATGACCGAGGCCGACGCACGGCGGCTGAGCCTGGACCCGCGCGTGCGCTACGTCGAAGAGGACGGAATGATCAGGGCCGCCAGCACGCAGCCGTCTCCTCCGTGGAACCTGGATCGGATGGATCAGCACGACCTGCCGCTGGACCAGGGCTACTCCTACAGCCGGACGGGCAGCGGGGTGCATGTCTACGTGCTCGACACGGGCATCTGGACGCCCCACACCGAGTTCGAGGGGCGCGCCCGCTTCGAATACGACGTCGCCAGCTACAGCTGGAACCAGGGCAACCCGGACTGCAATGGCCACGGCACCCACGTGGCGGGAAGCATTGGCGGCAAGACCTACGGCGTCGCCAAGGGGGTGAAGCTCCACGCGGTGCGCGTGCTCGGCTGCGACGGCGCGGGTTACGTGTCCGATGCCATCCTGGGCATCGAGTGGGTGACGGCCAATCACATCAAGCCGGCGGTGGCCAACATGAGCCTGACGGCCTATTCCGACACGCAAGCCCTGGAGGATGCGATCACCCGCTCCATCAACGCGGGCATCCCCTACGTCGTGGCCGCGGGTGACACCGAGGGCGGCCCCTTCAACTTCGGCGCGGATGCGTGCTCCCGTTCTCCCGGGAGGCTTCCGGCGGCGATCACCGTCAGCGCGACCACCGACACGGACCAACGGTTCTCGTATGCCAATTACGGCAGCTGCGTGGACCTCTTCGCGCCGGGTTCGGGGATCACCTCGGCCTGGCCGGGTGCAACGGGCACCTATGGTCATTACAGCGACACCCTGCTGACCAGCGGCAGCTCCATGGCCGCCGCCCATGTGACGGGCGCGGTCGCGCTCTACCTGGAAGCCAACCCCACCGCCACGCCCGAGGAGGTCGCGAACAGGCTCATCAGCCGCGTGACGCCGGACAAGATCTCCGGCACCGAGGGCGCGCCGAACCGGCTGCTGTACACCCCGTGCCCGGTGCTGGAGGCGACCGGGTCCCCGCAGGTGGCCCTGACCGCACCGGCGGTCGGAGCGGCGCTGAGCGGCACGGTGACGCTCACGGCCAACGCCACGGATGACGTGGGTGTCACGAAGGTCGAGTTCTACGCGGGCACGCACCTGCTGGGCACGGTCACCTCGCCTCCCTACACGTGGGCCTGGGACACCACCACCGCCAGCAGCGGCCCCACCACGCTCACCGCCAGGGCGTACGACGACGGCTGCGGCTGGACGCAGAGCGCGCCCGTGGACGTGGCGGTGCAGAACGCGGGCAACGCGGCCTTCGATACGCAGTGGCAGGTGCCCGCCTGTGCGAGCGTGAGCAGCCGGTGTGACTCGGTGTGGCTGCTCGAGGGGAGGGGAGCGCTCGGCCCCGAGCCGCATGCCCCGAATACCCTGACGGGGAGCTGCGCGGATGGAACGGACCGGCCGGACCTCCCCAGCCCCGCGCTGCAGCGGCTCGCCGTCTTCCGGGACGCGGGGGATGCGCTCGCGGAGGGCAAGCGGGTGACGATCCAGGCGACGGTCCGGGCCAGCCACCAGTACGGGCAGGAATCCCTGGACCTCTACACCGCGGTCGACGCGAGCAACCCCGTCTGGACCTACCTCACGACCCTCTCTCCCGGCGGCTATCGGGACCGGATCCTCTCGACCCAATTCCTCCTCCCTCCAGGCGGCCTGCAGGCCATTCGCGGGGTGTACCGCACCGGAGGAAGTGCCCAGGCGTGCAACCCGGACTCCCGCTCCGACCACGATGATCTGGCCTTCGCGGTGGGACAGGAGCCGGACCCCTCCGCGCCCACGGTGGCCATCACCTCGCCCACGGCGGGCGCGGCGGTGGAGAACACCGTCACCGTCGGGGTGGCGGCGAGCGACAACTTCGGCGTGGCGCGCGTCGAGCTGTACGACGGCGCGACCCTCGTCGACACCGCCACCCGTCCTCCCTTCTCCCTGACGTGGAACACGAAGGGACTGCCCAACGGCGTCCATCGCCTCACGGCGCGCGCCTACGATGCGGCGGGCCTCGACACCCCGTCGGACCCTGTGGACGTCATCGTCAACAACGACCTCGTCCCGCCGCAGGTGTCCTTCCTCGCTCCCGCGGAGGGCGCGGCCGTGAGCGGGGATGTCCACCTGACCGCCAATGCCAGTGATGACCGGGGCGGGAACGTGCGTGTCGAGTATTACTATCTGCTCCCGCCCTCCAACTATCGCCTCATCGGCGGTAGCTCGACGGCGCCCTACGATGTGACCTGGAGCGCCCGCTATTTCACGAACGGCTCCTGGGCGCTCTATGTGAAGGCCTATGACACCGCGGGCAACGCCTCCATGGCGGGGCCGCTGAACGTCGTCCTGGACAACGACAACACACCCCCGACGGTGGCCCTCGTCTCGCCGGCCTCCGGCGCGAATGTGAGCGGCACGGTCTCCCTCCAGGTCTCCGTGAATGACGATCGGCAGATGGGGAAGGTGACCTACTTTGTCGATGGCAAGCTGCTCGGCACCCGTCTCTCGGCTCCCTATGCGCTGACGTGGGACTCGACGTTCCAGGCCAATGGCAGCCACACGCTGATGGCCACGGCCATGGATGCCGCGGGCAATGGCTCGACGAGCGCCTCCGTCACCGTGACGGTGAGCAACCCGGGCGCCGCGGCGTACGACGCGACCCTGAAGGTCCCGGTCTGCACCACGCCGTCGTCCTACTGCGACTCGGTCACGCTGCTCGCGAACAGGGGCTCTCCCTCCGAGGCCCACACGCCCAACACGCTGGATGGATGCGCCGACGGCACCGCGACCTTCTATCCGGGCACCTCGACCGCCATCGAACGGATCCGTGTGTACCGGCCGGATGGGACGAACCTGGCGGCCGGGAAGCGGGTCCGGATCGATGTCACCGTCAATGCCCTCAGCCCGAACCGTGAGGGGGTGGATCTCTACTACACGAGTGACGCGGCCCACCCCTCATGGACGTACCTGACCACGCTCGGGCAGGGCAATTATGGCTCGCAGACCCTCTCCACGGAGTACCGGCTGCCCTCCGGAAGCGTGCAGGCCGTGCGCGCGAGCTACTGGTTCAGCACGCACACCCAATCCCCGTGCAGCGTCAGCTCCGGCAATGACGTTGACCACGATGACCTGGTCTTCACGCTCGCGGACGAGCCGGACACCACGCCGCCCTCCGCGCAGCTCACCTCTCCGGCCGGGGACACGGTCCTGACTGGGATGGCCACGGCCACGGCCAGCGCGAGTGATGACTACGACGTGGCGCGCGTGGACTTCTACGAGGGGACGACCCTGCTGGGCACCGATGACACGCCGCCGTACAGCGTGAGCTGGAACAGCTGGAACACGCCCAATGGCAGCCGCTCGCTGACGGCGGTGGCCCGGGACGCCGCGGGGAACGCGGGCCCCTCGAGCCCCGTGGTGGTGACGGTGAACAACGACCACGCTTCCATCCTCACAGCGATCACCAGCCCCTCGGACGGGGCGACCCTGGTGGGAACGGTGACGGTCTCCGCCACGGCCGGCAATCCGAGCAAGGTGGCGCGGGTCGAGCTCTACGCGGGCACGCGCCTGCTCGGCACCGATTCCACGTCTCCCTACGCCTTCAGTTGGAACACCCTCGTCGAGCCCACCGGCCCGTACTCCCTGACCACCCGCGCGTACGACGCCTCGGGCAACGTGGAGGTGTCCGCGCCGGTGAACGTGACCGTCGTGCGTGACAACACTCCGCCCACGGTGACCATCACCTCGCCCTCGGCGGGTGCCACGGTCCGCTCGACCGTGCAGGTCCAGGCCACCGCCACCGATGACACGCAGATCGTCCGGGTCGAGCTCTACGTGGACGGTGCGTTGATGGGGACGGACTCCTCCTCGCCCTATGCGGTCTCCTGGAATCCGAGCGCGGTGGCCAATGGCAGCCACACGCTGACGGTCAAGGCCTATGACGCCTATGGCAACGTGGGGACCTCGCCCGTGGTGGCGGTGACGGTGGCCCGCGACGTCACCGCGCCCACGGTCTCGGTGAACTCACCGGTTGAGGGCGCCACCGTCAGCTCCTATGCCTTCTTCGCGGCGAACGCCGCCGATGATGATGTCATCTCCAGGGTGGAATACTTCCTCGATGGACAGTTGCTGGGGGCGGGTGGAGGCAGCTCACCCTACACCCGTGTCTGGGACAGCCGGAGTGTCGCCAACGGCGCCCACACGCTGAGCGCCAAGGCCTACGACGGCGCCGGCAACGTGGGCGTATCGGCCACGCGCTCCTTCATCGTGGACAACGACTCAACGCCTCCGACGGTGTCCATCACCTCGCCCTCGCAGGGGACGAGCCTGGCGGGACGCATCTCCATCCAGGTGAGCGCGAGCGACGATCATGGCGTGCGCGGGGTCGACCTCTACGTCGATGGCAGCTACGCCGTGTCCAGCTCCTCGCCGCCCTTCACCATGACCTGGGACAGCCACTCGGTGAGCAATGGCAGCCATACCCTCACCGTGAAGGCCTATGACGCGGCGAACAACCTCACCACCAGCGCCCCGGTCACGGTGAGCGTGGTCCAGCCGGGTACCGCCGTGTACGACGCCACGCGCAAGGTCCCCGCGTGCGCCCAGGTGTCCAGTGTCTGTGATTCCGAGTCGCTCCTGCAGGGCCGCGGTGTTGTCTCCCAGTTCCCGGAACTCCACCCGCCCAACACGCTCGATGGCTGTGCCGATGGGGCAGGGGGCTCGTCCCCGTCCGGGCGGGTCGGCTGGATCGCGGTCTCCGGCGTGAATGGGGCTTCCCTGGTGGAAGGCAGGCGCGTCCGGATCGAGGTCGGGGCCATGGTCGACAACAGCTACTCCGATGCGCTCGCCCTCTACTACGCGAGCGACGCCGCCGCCCCCGTGTGGACGTACATGATCACGCTCCGGGCGAGCGCGAGTGGCCCGCAGGTCCTCTCGACGGAGTACGTGTTGCCCACGGGAAGCGTGCAGGCGGTTCGCGCCAGCTACCTGTCTGGCGGCAGCACCGCCTCGGCCTGCAGCACCGGCCCCTATGATGATCATGACGACCTGATGTTCGCGGTCGGCCCGCCGGAGCTGGACGTGACGCCCCCGACGGTGGTGCTCACCGCTCCGGCCGCGGGCTATATCCAGGGGACCGTGCAGGTGACAGCCACCGCCAGCGACAACCGGGCCGTCGTGAAGGTCGAGTTCTATGACGGAGCGACGCTGCTGGGGACGACCACCACGGCGCCCTACAGCGTGAGCTGGAATACCGCGAGCGCGGCTGCGGGCACCCATACGCTCACGGCCAAAGCCTACGACGGTGCTGGCCTCACGGGGACCTCCGTGGCGGTCCCGGTGATCGTCGACAACACCCTCCCCACGGTGTCATTCACCGCTCCGGCGGCTACCTCCGTTCGGGGGAGCGTGCAGGTGACGGCCAGCGCCAGCGACAACCGGGCCGTCACGAGGGTCGAGTTCCATGACGGCTCGGTGTTGATCGGCACCGCCACCACCGCGCCGTACTCCGTGAATTGGGACACGGTGGGGATGGCCAATGGCAGTCATACGCTCCAAGCCAGGGCCTATGATGCCGCCGGGAACGTCAAGGTTGATTCGCGCAACGTCACCGTGGACAACGCCGCTCCGGCCGTGGCCATCACCTCTCCGGCGAATGGGGCGACGCTGTTGTCCCTGTTCCTGAGCACCACCCTCCAGGCCAGCGCGAGCGACAACGCCGGTGTGACCCAGGTGGTGTTCTACGATGGCGGCACCGTGCTCGGCACAGACACCAGCGCGCCCTACAGCGTGAGCTGGAACCTCCTGAGCGCGGCCAAGGGCAAACACACGCTGACGGCCAGGGCCACCGACGTGGCGGGCAATGTCACCACGTCCGCGGCGATCTCCGTGACGGTGCAATAGCGGTGTGTGGACGCAACCGCGCGCAGGCCCCGGCAGGAGGGCGTCCAGCACGCGCTCCTGCCGGCTCCGCTCCCGCCCCGCGCGTGCCTAACGTCCCTGCATGAGCCAGACGACGGACGTCCACATGCAGGAAGCAGACTCGGGGCGCACCCTGGACCTCTCGGTGGGGCAGTCGGTGGCGCTCGAGCTGCCGGACCCGGGCCCCACCGGCTACCGGTGGAAGGTGGAGGCGCTCGACGAGTCGGTGCTGTCTCCCGTGGGGACACGCACGCAGCCGGCCGCGGCGGTGGGCGGCACCGGGAAGGCCACGCTGAGCTTCCAGGCGAAGGCTCCCGGCACCACCCACCTAAGGCTCAAGCTGTGGCGCGAGTGGCTAGGCGATGCGTCCGTCATCCGGCGCTTCGATGCGCTCCTCCACGTTCGCTGAGGGCGGCACCCCGGCCTCCTCCGGCCGCACGGCCTCCTCTCGCGCGGCGGCGGCGGCGCTCACCGGGAAGGCCATCTTCGACCAGCCCGTCCAGGGGGCGTTCGCCGGCGTGCCCTGCTTCCAGCACGTCCACAGTGTGTAGAGGCCTCCGCCCGCGGGGCTCGTCAGCCAGAGCTGCAGCCGCCGGTCGGAGAGCACGCCCACGGCCACGCCCTCGATGTTGGCGGTGGGCTGGGAGAAGGACGTCCACGCGCTCCAGTCCGAGTCCGGAGCCGTGCCCTTCTGCACGCAGGCGTACAGCTCGCCCTTGTGGGTGATGACGAAGAGCTGCGGGCGCCCGTCGGACAGGCGGGCCGCGGCGAGCTGCACCAGCTTCCGGTCCTTCACGCCGGAGAAGTCGTGCCACGACGTCCACTTCGCCCCGGGCTGGGGGCTCTGCTTGCGGCAGGCGTGCAGCTTGCCGTTCGTATCGGTGGCGAAGAGCTGGAGCGCGCCGTTGGCCAGGGGCACCGTCGTCAGATGGGCCACCTTCACGTCGTGGATGGGCTGGAACTCGTTCCAGTCACTCCAGGGCAGCGAGGGCTCGTCACGCTGGAAGCGGCTGTACATCTTCCCATCCGTGCCGATGCACCAGTGCTGCAGCCGCCCGCCAGCGATGGCGCCCACGGCGATCTCCACGGGCTTCACGCCGGAGGGCGCGGGGATGGGCGGCTGCCACGTATTCCACTGCGGCGTGTCGCCCCCGCTCGTGCTCTCCACCAGGCCCCAGATCGTCCCGTCGGCGGCGAGCGCGAAGAGCTCCACGTGCCCGTCGGGCAGCTTCGCGGCGGCGACCTGAGCCGCCTGGATGCCCGGCAGCGTGGAGGCGGGCTGAGACCAGTAGGTCGACCACTGCGTCCACGGCGCGTCGGAGGCCGGTGTGGACTTGGCGCAGCTCCAGACGTAGCGCTCGTTCACCGCCCACAGCCGCACGCGGCCGTCGTCGTGGCTCGCGCTGGCCAGCTTCACGCGGCTGGTGAGCGTGGCCGCCTGCTCATGGGGGCGGGTGATGTCCGTGGGCAGCCACATGCTGTAGTCGATGCCGCACACGCCGTAGGCAATCTTGAAGAAGCCCTTGTCCCCCCACCACGGGCCCCAGCTGTTCTTGCAGATCCAGCACCGCTCCGTGTCGCTGTAGCCCACGACACAGACGCAGTGTCCACCCACGGGCTGCGCGCTGCTGGTGGGGGAGTAGACGCCGCCCGAGTAGCCGAAGAAGTCGTCGTAGACGTTGAAGCAGGTGATGAGCTGCCCTTCGTGGGCGAGCCACGCCTTCATCTGGTCGAGGTCCAGCGTCATCTTCGAATTGGCGAGGGTGTAGCCCTGCTTCCAGTTCTCCGGAAGCTGGGCCGGCTGGTCTCCCGGGGTGTAGGGGTAGAGCGACGCGTCGGTGACGCCGTCCTTCAGGTGTCCGGCCGCGCTGTCGACGAACCAGCCCGTGTCGCAGCCGTAGCCCTCCTGCTGCGCGTAGACGTAGAAGAGGTGCGCCTCCGAGCCGAGGATGGGCAGGTAGGGGTCATCCCGCTGGATTCGCAGGGTGCCCTCCAGCGCCGCCAGCGTGCCGAAGGCCACGCACGAGCCGCAGAAGCTCTGGTCCTTCACGGGCGACGTGTAGTCGCGGCCCTGGTGGTCGCGCCAGTCCACCGCGATGGGGACGCCCGGGGTCTCCCCACGCTCGCCCATGGAGGCGCGCCAGGCGGCGTAGCGGTTCCTGGCGATGCGCTCGGCATCCTCGAAGCCAGGCTGGTTGGGGCCGGGAAGGGCGCCCAGCTTCAGCTTGAGCTGGGACAGCGGGAGCGAGGTGAGCGGGTTGGGGGCCGCGCGCCAGTGCGCTCCTTCACGCTGGATGGCGTCGTTGATGCTCTTCACGTCGGTCATGGTGGGTTCCCCTCGTGTGGTTCCCACTTGAAGTGGGGGGAGGCTCGGGCCGGGACAAGCCCCCGTGGGAGGCCCCCTGCACCGTGACGTGGAGGGGGGCGCTGCCTGCCGCATTGGGAGTGCGATAAGGCATGCACTCTCCCAAATGGCTCCTCCTGGCCGCCCTGGCATTCGCTTGCGGAGCCTCCGCGGCCAGCCCCGTTTCCACCTACCAGACCCATACCCTCGGGTGGAGCACCTGGGGTTGCCCACGGCGAGTGCGCACCTGGCCCCTGCGCGAGGGCCGCCCCAGAGCGCGGTGTGTTGAAGCTCAAGCCGCCACTGTTCCTGCCGCGCTGCTGCATGCTCACCGTCGTCCAGTAGATGACGGCGAGCCGCCTGCCCGGGTCATGGACGGTGATGCCTGCCATCCTGGATGTTCGTCTTCATCGCCAGCAGGATGGGCACTCACCGGTGGGGTGTTCTCGCGCCCTGCTCGAAGTCCTCTCATCCGCTGCGACTGCTTCGCGAGGTTCACACTCGCGGCAAGAGGGGGACGTTCATGAAAAGAGCAGGCATTCAGCTGGTGCTGGCGCTCGCGGCGGCGCTGTTCGCGGGCTGTGGCGCCACGCCCGGGGACACGGGGACGGCGCGGTTCGCCGTATCCGTGCCACAATCCCTCTCATCCACCATCGCCCGCGTCGCGGTCGCCTCGGGCGGGCCGGACATCCGCACCGTCTGGGTGGACCTGGCGCCCACGAATGGGGTGTGGGGCGGCACCATCGGCAACATCCCCGCCGGCACCGGCCGGGCCTTCGCCGCGCGCGCCTATGACGCCTCCGGCGCCTTGCTCTTCTCGGGCTCCGCCGACGGCGTCTCCATCCTCGCCAACCAGACGACCCTCGTCGCCATCACCCTCCAGCAAATCAACCCGCCGCCCCCTTTCGACAACGAAGCGCCCATCATCGACTTCGTGGCGGCGAACCCGAGCGCCGTTGCGGCCGGTGGCACCGTCTCCCTCTCCGCCTCCGCCCATGACCCGAACCCGGGTGACACGCTCGGCTACGCGTGGAGCGCCACCGCGGGCACCTTCTCCTCGACCTCCGAGCGCTTCACCTCGTGGACGGCGCCGGCCTCCGCCGGGATTCAAACGCTGACACTCACGGTGACGGACTCACGGGGACTGGCCTCCAGCGCCCTGCTGGTCGTCAACGTCCTGCCCGAGGGGGAGGGTGAGGCTGAGCTGTCCATCTCCTTCAACAGGACCCCTGAAGTGACCTTGCTCGTGGCCTCGCCCACGCAGCTCGTCGTCGGGCAGCCGACGTCGGTGTCCGTCACGGCTTCGGATTCAGACGGGGACAGCCTCGCCTACTCCTGGAGTGCTTCGTGCGCAGGCACCTGGAGCAACGCAAGCTCCAGCATCGCTCGATTCACGCCCTCACTCGCGCCGGCCGAGGCCTGCAACAACTGCCGGCTGAGCATCTCCGTGTCCGACGGGCGCGGAGGGCACAACACGGGCACCGTCGCCCTGTGTGTCAGCAACACGCCCCCCGTCCAGCACCTCTCGCCCGTCATCCTCCGCTCCTACCGTTCCTCGGACACCGCCAATCCCAGCGATGTGCTCACCTACGAGGTGGCCGCCAGCGACCCGCAGGGCTCTGCGCTCACCTTCTCCTGGGAGACCACTGCCGGGGCGTTGGGCACGCCGACCGGCGACTCCACGCACAGCCGCATCACCTGGACGGCCCCGTCTTGCGCTATCGCCGGCACGCCCCCTGTCGTGACCGTCACCATCACGAATGTCTTCGGCCTCACTGCCACGCGAAGCTTCGAGGTGATGGGGCTTCCGGCGTGTTCCTTCACGGGTTGGACGACGACGGGCCCCATGGTCAGGGGTCGTAAGTTCCACACGGCGACGCTCCTGCCCAACGGCAGGGTGCTCGCCTCGGGAGGAATGGGGCCCAACCTGCTCGAGACCGCGGAGTTGTACGACCCGGCGACCGGCACCTGGTCCGCGACAGGCTCCCTGAACTCCGCTCGTGAAAGTCACACGGCGACACTGCTGCCTGACGGCAGGGTGCTCGTCGCGGGGGGAGCTGGCGGCAACTTTCTTGCGAGCGCGGAGGTGTACGACCCGGCGACCGGTATCTGGAGCATGACCGGTGACATGGCTGCACCTCGCTACATGCACACGGCGACACGGCTGCTCGACGGCAAGGTGCTCGTCGTCGGGGGAACCAGCGGAATTGGTCAACTCGCGACGGCGGAGCTCTACGACCCGTCCTCGGGCACCTGGAGCATGACGGGCGCCATGGCCTCTGCTCGCGCGTGGCACACGGCGACGCTCCTGCTCGACGGCAAGGTGCTCGTCACGGGAGGGCGCACCGGGACGGGCGATCCTGCGACAGCGGAACTCTATGACCCATCCTCGGGCACCTGGATCACGACAGGCACCATGAGCGAACCTCGCGCCTACCATCTGGCGACACGAATGCCCGACGGCAGGGTGCTCGTCACCGGCGGAGTCAGCGACGACGCCCTCATGACCGCGGAGGTGTATGACCCGGCCTCGGGGACGTGGAGCTCGGCGGGCGTCATGACCCAACGCCGCCTTGCTCACACCGCGACACTCCTGCCCGACGGCAAGGTGCTCATCGCGGGAGGCAGTAACAGCAGCATCGAGCTGGCGACGGCGGAGCTTTACGACCCGGTCGCCGGCACTTGGAGTCCGACGGCCACCATGGCCTCTGATCGAGCGTGGCACACGGCGACGCTGCTGCCCAACGGCAAGGTGCTCGCCGCGGGGGTGGGGATTCGCGGGACCACGACGGCGGAGTTGTACACGCCCTGAGCTGGGAACCGAGCCCCATCTGTCCTACCGGCAGTGGACGCTGTCCTTTCCGCATTGGGTGCGTGCGGTGGGGGTTCAAGGACGTGGGGCTTTTCTCGGACGTCCTCACAGGAAGCATGAGGGGGACGCGCGATTCTGAAGCACCTGGGCCTGCCCACTGCGCCCGCCGACGTCAGCGCGCGCGCGTTCCGACGGATGGCTTCTTCGCGGCGCTCTTCTTCCTGGCCGAAGCAGCCTTCCCCTTCTTCGCGGCCGTCGGCTTCCCTTCTCCTCGCGTCGCCTTCGACTCTGCTGCTGCCTCCATCGCCTTTCGGGCGTCAGTCTTCTCACCCTTCCGCAGCGCGAGCGCCGCGGCGATCCACTCGGGTGCGTAGCTTGACGTGCAACCCTTTGGAATCGGTCGCGGGTCCCAGCGACCGAGGCGTTCGCCGACGGCGATGGCCTCCGACGTGTACGCGGGCAGGTGGAGGCCCATCCAGACCAGGCAGAAGTTGATGCCCTCCTTCACCCGGTACGGCGCTTCCGGGAGCTCACGCTCGATGCGCTTGAGCGTCGCGCCTGCGTCGAGCTCCTTCTCGAGCCCTCGCGCGATGCGCCCTGCAAGAAGCTTCCATCCGGCGCGGCGAGGAAGTTCCTTGCTGCCGTCCATCCACCTTGCCTGAAGCTTCGGGGCGACGGGCGTATGCACGAGCACGCGACCGACGAGCTCGTCGACCAGGGGCGGGTTCGAGAGTGGCTCGAGGAGCCCGCGTGCCTCCTTCTCGGTGAGCGCCGCGGGCTCGAGCAGCATGCACGCCAGGATGCGCGCATCGTGATTGCCGGTCTCCCACAGCTCCAGTCCGAGCCCGTGGTTCGTTCCCAGCGTCGCCGCCAGGCTGCGAAGCTTGCCGAGCAGGACGCCGAAGACATTGTCGACAACCCCGTCGCGTACGTAGCGCTGACGCACCCGCTCATCACCTTGGCTCTCGAGCAGCTTCATCACCTGGGACAGCGTCATCGTTTTCGGCATGGGGAGCCCTTCGGTGGGGGGATTGAGAGCGACCGGAAGGGTGGCACAACGAGCGAGCCCCTCGGAAGCGAGTACACCGACCTCATCACCGCGCAGCGGAGGGGCCCGGGCAATCGGTTCCCGCTCCGGACGTTGCATCGTATGGGCCCAGACACGTCTCCCGGAGGACCGCCCCCATGTCGCCTGTTCCATCCCCACGCCCCAGGATCGCCGTGTTCTTCCGAGGCCTCGCCGCCTGTGGGCTGGCCCTGTTCACCGCCTGCGCGGCCCCCCGCCCGGTGGACGCGCGGGCGATCATCGCGGACGCGCGGAGGATCGCCACGCGTGACGGCGTGGAGGAGTTGCTGGAAATCCCGGTGGGCGGGACGAAGCAGTGGCTCTCCGTGCGGGGCCGCGACCGGAAGAATCCGGTCCTCCTGATGATCCACGGCGGGCCGGCGTCGCCGGAGCTCCCGACGAGCTGGGCCTTCCAGGGCGGCTGGGAGGACTTCTTCACCGTGGTGCAGTGGGACCAGCGCGGCAGCGGCAAGTCGTACACCGCCAATGATCCGGCGACCCTCGCGCCCACGCTGTCGCTGGAGCGCATCACCGAGGACGCAGTGGAGGTCGTCCAGTTCCTGCGCCAGCGCTACGGGAAGGACAAGGTCTTCGTCGTGGGGCACTCGTGGGGGAGCCTCGTGGGGCTGGGGCTCGCCCGACGCCACCCGGAGCTGCTGTTCGCCTACGTGGGGATGGGCCAGGTCGTCAGCGGCCAGGAGAACGAGCGCACGGGCTACGCCCTCACGCTGGCCGCCGCGGAGGCCGCCCACGACGCGACGGCCCTGAAGGAGCTGAAGGCCCTCGCGCCCTACCCGGAGCCGGACGGGACGCTCCCCGTCGCGAAGGTCATCACCGAGCGCAGGTGGTCCAACACGTTCGGCGGCCTGGTGCATGGCCGCGACGACGTCCTCCACTTCCTGAACCTGGCCGAACTCTCCCCCGACTACACGCCGGAGGACGTGGAGGCCATCAGCCTGGGCTCCCAGCTCTCGTTGCCGCTGCTGCTGCCGGACCTGGCGCGGTTCGACTTCTCCCAGGTGACGCGCTTCGGCTGTCCCATCATCGTCTTCGCGGGCCGACACGACACCACCACGCCCTCCCAGGTGGCGGCGGACTGGCTCACCCGGGTGGAGGCCCCCGACAAGCGCATCGTCTGGTTCGAGCACTCCGCCCACATGATGATGCTGGAGGAACCCGGGCGCGTGCTCCTGCACCTGGTGCGGGACGTGCTGCCCCTGGCGGACGCCCCGCGCTGACGTCGGCTCGCCCTACCGTCGGACGAGCGGGGCATCCCTCGAAGCCCCGCCGCTGGAATCTTCAATGCCTCTCACGAGTCGTGTGTCCCCGATGAATGAGTCCTCGCGGCACGGGGGATTGAATCGGAAGGAGCAGGTCGATGGACGCAAAAAGAGAGTGAGCCCACACCCATGAAGAACCGCACGACCGTGGAAAGGAAGTCCGAGCGTGAGACCGTCGTCACGCGAACCTTCAATGCTCCGGCACGCATCGTGTTCGAGGCGTGGACAAAGCCCTAGCTGTTCAAGAAGTGGTGGGTGCCAAAGTCGATGGGAATGACCCTGGCTTCCTGCGAGATGGATGTTCGTACCCGGGGCACGTACCGTCTGGTGTTCGGCGAAGGGATGGCGTTCTTCGGTAGGTACACCGAAGTGACACCGCACTCGCGCCTCGTCTGGACCAATGAGGAAGGGGGCGATGATGCGTCCGTCACCACGGTGACGGACGAGGAAAAGGAGGGCAAGACGCTGCTGGTCGTGAGCGAACTCTACCCCTCGAAGGAAGCGCTCGACGCTGCCGGCGGAGCGGCGGATGCGCTGGTCGAGACGTTCCAGCAACCCGGATCACCTGCGCGCCGATCCGTTTGCGCCCCCTCACTCTGGCGGGCTCGTCTCGGCGCAATCTCCCCGTCGAATGGAAGATGTCGGGCTCAGGGGGTGTAGAGCTCCGATGAGTAGGAGGAGTAGCTCCCGCCCACGGCGAGGACCCTTCCGTCAAGAAGCAGCGTCGCCGTGTATTCCTCCGGGGAGCGGGGCTCGATCATCGAGCCGGTCGGGCTCCAGGTCCCTGAGACCGGGTCGTACAACTCCGCGATGGTCAGGGTGCCGCCCTGACTGCTCCCCGTGACGAGCACCTTGCCAGTGAGCAGCAGCGTCATCGGGCCGCCGAGGGGCTCCGCCGGTGAGCCCGTGAGGCTCCAGGTCCCCGAGGACGGGTCGTAGAGCTGCGCCGCCAGCCCCTCCACGACGAGCACCTTGCCGTCGGGCAGCCGCGCCGCCCATTCGCCGGCCGGCGCGACCGGGGAGCCCGTGAGACTCCAGGTGCCCGTGGCCGGGTCGTACAGCTCCGCCGTGGTGAGATTTTCGCCCAGGTCGTTGCGCCCCCCAGCGACGAGCACCTTGCCGTTGGTCAGCAACGTCGCGGAGTTCACGAAGCGAACCTCGGCCAGTGAGCCGGTCGCGCTCCAGGTCCCCGAAGCCGGGTCATAGAGCTCCGCCGTCATTCCGCTCTGGACGAGCACCTTGCCATCGAGCAGGAGCGTCGCGGTCTGGCCGGCGCGGGGTTTCGTCATGGAGCCCGTCGCACTCCAGGTGCCCGAGGCCGGATCGTACAGCTCCGCCGTCTCGGTATTGACGACCTGGCCCCTGCCTCCCGCGACGAGCACCTTGCCGTTGGGCAGCAGCGTCGCCGTGTGCCCATAGCGGCAGGCCAGCATGGAGCCTGTCGCGCGCCAGAGGTTCGCGGCCGGGTCGTACAGTTCCGCCGAGTATTGGCAGGTGTGTCCCTGCTCCTCGCGGCCCCCCGCGACGAGCACCTGGCCGTCGGGCAGCAACGTCGCCGTGTTGGACAGGCGAAACGAGTTGTAGGCCCTGGGAGCCGTCAGGTTCCACGTCCCCGGAATGGAGCAGGCCGGCAATCCCGCCACCGTGAAGGTCCGCGTGGCCGTGAGTCCAAAGGCATTCGTCAGGGTGACGGCGATGGCCGGGGCCGCGACCTGGATGCACGAGGGCGCCGTCCAGGTGATGCGGCTGTGCGTGGCGTCCCCGGTCGGCGTGCCGGGCGTGCCGGCGGTGGCCTCCCAGGAGAAGGTGATCGCGGAGCCCTCCGGGTCGCTGGTGGCCACCTCGTAGGTGAGCACGTCTCCCGGCTGGGCGGTGTCCGACGAGCGATAGGAGCGCAGGACGACGGGCTCGAGGTGATTGGAAGGGGGCGTGTCGCTGACACACAGGGCGACCGTGCCCGAGTTCCGCCCCCCGTGCCCGTCGGCCACGGAGACGGTCAGGCGGCAGTTGTTGCAGGCCCCGGCGGGCAGGAGCGAGGGTGTGAAGCGGGCGGTGCTGGAGGACGCATCCACCCAGGTGCCCGCGCACGAGGCGCTCCATGCGTAGGAGAGGCTGTCGCCATCCGGGTCCGAGGCCTGCGCGGAGACGGTGGTCGGCTGTCCCACGGCCAGCCGCGTTGCCGTCGCCGTGATGGAGGACACCTGGGGTGAGCTGTTGAAGGAGATGGATAGCTCGGCCTCGCCTTCTTCTGGCTGGACGTTGACGGCCAGCTGGGCGCTGGAGGACAGGCCGCGTGAGTCCGTCACCGTCAGCGTGATGGTTTGGATTCCAGGGGAGTCGGGCGCCGTCCATACGGCGAAGCTCTCGGAGATGGAGGAGAACGAGCCCGCGGTGGCGCTCCACGCGTAGGTCAGCGTGTCCCCCGGGTTCGGATCATGCGCGGAGGCCCTCAGGAAGAGGGTGCCTCCTACCGGGAAAGGGGGTGGAAATGGCGTGGAAGCCACCAGGGAGTCGATGATCGGCGCTTCATTCTCGAACGGCGGCGGCGGGTCGAGCTGCTGCAGGGTGATGGCGACGAAGGCCGTCTGGCCCGCGGCGATGGTGACGCCGTCGGCGGAGCCCGCGAAGAGCAGCGTGCCCGAGGCGTCGAACGCCCGCGCCGCGAAGGCTCGGCCGGTGCCCGCGGGGATGTTGCCGATGGTTCCGCCCCACACGCCATCGGTGGGGGCCAGGTCCACCCACACCGTACGGATGTCCGGTCCCCCCGAGGCGACCGCGACGCGGGCGATGTTGGATGAGAGGGATTGAGGCACGGACACGGCGAAGCGCGCCGTCCCCGTGTCGCTGGAGGAGACGCCGCAGCCCGCCAGCAGCGCCACCGTGAGCCCCAACATCCATGGAATGAATCCCCGGTTCATGAAGCGTCCTCCCCCCGCCGCGAACGTGATGCTCGCGAAACCATCGAAGGCGGATGGGGGTTCGACCGATGCCACGCGGGCACCACCGACGAGCGCGCATCCCACGAACGATTGGACGCGCAATATCCAGGTGGGAGGCCTGCACTGGCCATGACCCGGAGAGGTGGCCCGTCGTCCTCTGCGGGACGAAGCGGATGCTCCGCTGGCCCTCGTCCCGCGGCCTGGATTGGAGGTAGGCGTTCAGGGGGCTTGGCGACCGCGAGCGTGAGATGGATTCAGGTTCCGGGCAGCAGCGATGGTGCGGGAGTGCCGTGGAGATGGGCTTCAAGGGACGCAGTGAGAGCGTCGAGCACGTTGCGCTCCTGCTTCCTGAGGCTCATCACGGCCGTGAGGATGCGCTCGACGAAGCGGCTACCGTCCTCGCTCTGGGTGCCAAAGCTCGCCTTGCGCCAGATGCCGGCCACCGGCTTCGGGCACAGCTGCGCGGCCTCCGCCAGGAGTCGCTCCACCTCGCGCATGAGAGGACGCATCTTGCGCTGGAAGGTGGCGCGCTTCAGGAGCTCATCGCGGGCCAGATGCCACCATTCGAAGAGGACGAAGACTTCCGCCAGCAGTCGTTCTCCCAGCCGCTTCACCTCCCCTCCACGCTCGACGAAGCCTTCGAATTCGCGCACCAGGTGCGCCCAGCAGACCTGCCGTTTGAGGGCGTGCACCTGATGCACGGCAGGCTGCGTCTGGACGTAGGCGCGCCTCACTCACAGAAGCCGCGAGGGCCTGGCCACTGCAGGGGCGAGGGTGGCCCCGGCGCGAGGGCCACCCCACGCCGCGGGGTGTTGAGGCGCTCGAATTGCCCTTGCGTGCCATCTCTCCGCGCGCTAGACACTGAACCATATGGTTCAGTATGCAGATGCCGGCCTCGATGCTTCGTTCGCCGCGCTCTCCGACGCCACCCGACGCGGTGTTCTGGAGCAGCTCGGGCGTGCGGAGGCTTCGATCACGGACCTCGCCGAGAAGTTCAACATGACCCTCACGGGCATGAAGAAGCACGTCGGTGTCCTGGAGCGGGCCGGGCTCGTGATCACGGAGAAGGTCGGGCGCGTGCGGACCTGCAAGATCGGCCCGCGCCGGCTGGAGGAAGAGAGGGCATGGCTCGAGAGGTACCGCCAGCTCTGGGACGCACGCTTCGACGAGTTGGACAAGGTTGTCGAGGAATTGAAACGCAAGGAGCAGGCCCATGGACGCAAGAAGAGAGAGTGAGCCCACACCCATGAAGAACCGCACGATCGTGGAACGGAAGTCCGAGCGTGAGACCGTCGTCACGCGAACCTTCAATGCTCCGGCACGCATCGTGTTCGAGGCGTGGACAAAGCCTGAGCTGTTCAAGAAGTGGTGGGTGCCGAAGTCGATGGGAATGACCCTGGTTTCCTGCGAGATGGATGTGCGCACCGGGGGCAAGTACCGTCTGGTGTTCGGCCAGGGGATGGCGTTCTTCGGGACGTACACCGAAGTGACACCGCACTCGCGCCTCGTCTGGACCAATGAGGAAGGGGGTGACAACGCGTCCGTCACCACGGTGACCTTCGAGGAAGAAGGGGACAAGACGCTGCTGGTCGTGAGCGAGCTCTACTCCTCGAAGGAAGCGCTCGACGCTGCCGGCGGGGCGGCGGATGCGCTGGTCGAGACGTTCGAGCAACTGGACGCGCTCCTCGTCACCCTGGGCGCGAGCGAAGGACGGGCCTGAAGTCCTCGCTCCCGCGGTCGGCCGCCTGGCGCTTCACTCCTCGACGACGAGAGAGGAAGCTAGGTGAACCAGGGGCTGGGCGGGATGGAGACGGCGGGATTCGAACCCGCACCGGGCGGTGCGAAACTCCCAGCAGGATCGCGCCCTTACTTCGCAACCGCTCGGAGCGACCAGGATTCGCTATCCCGCCGCATGACCTGTTGTCCCGCCATGTTCCACCCCATGCCGCAGTTTCATGCGACATACGTGCAACATGGCGGGGCTGGAACTGCCCCCTCGCAGGCAGCCGTGGCTAGTTCGTGCTGATCTCGTCCTGGGACACCTGGAGGCCACGGGGGCGCCGCATGCCCAGCTCGACCATCACCTCGCGGGATCGCTTGGCCATCTCGTGCAGTTCAGCCACCGCTTCCTTCCGGCCGTAGGCATCTCCCTCTCCGAGCCAGCGGCGCAGGTCCGCCGCCAGTTCCCGCGCCGTCTGGTAGCGGGCTTCCGGGCGGGGCTGGAGGAGCTTGCGCAGCGCCAGGCCCAACCCCTGCGGAAGCGACTCCGTCAACGCCTCCAGGTCCGCTTGCGAGTAGGTCGCCGCGCGCCAGATCGCGTCCTCCACGCCAACAGGGCTGCCTGCGAGCCGAGCCCGCCTGACGGCACGTCGGACCCGCACGCGCTGCCTGACTGAGAGCGTGCCCTTCACCTCTTCGGTCAAGGCATCCGGGGCATCCAGGAGGTTCTTCCCCGTCGCGAGTTCGAGCAGGACATTGCCAAGCGCGAAGAGGTCCGAGCGCGCATCCACGCGGCCCGTCAGGAGCATTTCCGGGGAGGAATAGAACGCATCGCCCTGCGGCTGGCGCACCGTGGATGAAACGCGGCCCGGCAGGTCCGATAGGGCGAGTCCGAAGTCGGAGACCTGCACGTCACCGTTCCAATCGACGAAGATGTGCTCAACGTCGAGCGCCCGGTGGACGATATTGAGGGAGCGCCCCCTTTCGTCCTTCGCCTCGTGGGCATGCTCCAGGGCCTCGGCGACGCGCGCCCCGACATGGAGGGCGAAGAGGGGAGAGAACCGGCGACCGCACTCCCCCGAGAGCGTCAACAGGGTGTTGATGCTGTGCCCCGACGGATGCTCGGTGATGACGTACCAGCACCCCTCCGCCTTGTGCAGCCCATGGACACCGAGGATGCCCGGATGGTCGAGGTACGTCGCGAGGCGCACCTGCTCTTCCAGCTTCGCCCGCGCCCGCTTGATGCGAGGCAGCTCCATCAACTTCGGAACGCCCACCGCTTTGAGCAGCACCTTGCCCCGGATGTTGCCCTCGGAGGTGCGGCGCCGGGCCAGCAGGAGACTCAAACCGTGGTGGACCTCTCCCAGGTCTTCGCGGAACTCGTACTGGAAGCCATCCCGCGTGAAGAGAATCGCCCCGCGTGGAAGCCTGAACTCCCTTTCCGACATGCTCTTTCCTCCTCTTCGCGCAGGCATCCGAAGGCCGACGCGTCGTGGACGACGTTACCTGTGGGATGGGCCGTCATGGAACGACCCTGGGAGGTCATGTCGAGTTTGAGGAGGAGGGGGCGAAATCAAGCACCTACCCACCACGTCGCCCCAGGACTGCTCAGGGCCAGCGATCCACCACTGTCCCTGAGCCCCGATTGACCGCCTTAACCCTGCCGTCCTTGAACGCCACGGCAGTCCCCTCATGCACGAAGCAAATGGGTTGCTCGTCTTGCCCTGGGAGCTTCACGCGGTCGTACCGGATGACGAGTGCCGGCCCATCCGCACGCCCCAGCTTGTCGGAGAGGTAGTAGGCCTTGCCATAGAAGCGTGTCCCAACAGGGGCGATTGCACGCTGCCGGTCATCGTTGACGCCTTTGGGGACCACCCCCACCACCTCCGCGCCAGCGGTGAACCATACATTGTCAAAACCCGCTTGGCGGTCATCGAGTTGAAGGGAGAATCTGTCCCCTTCCTTCCAGTGAAGTTGCTCCCGCATGGCCTCTTCAGCCCCAGCCGGGCAGGTGAAGGCCTCGGGCCGGATCTGGGCACCCGGACAACCCACCGCCAGCGCCGCGACAAGCGACAGCGACGCGCACTCGACGGCAGCAACGGACTTCTTCGGCAGGCGGAGCGCACGTCCTGGGGGCGAGGCTTCGGGTGCTGGGTTCTTCAAGGCGGATCCTTCCTTCGGGGCTGCGGTGACGGCTGGCCCCGGGACTGTCACGGACGAAGGGCCAGCAGGTGTCATAGCAGGAGGGTGTGTTTTGGGCGGTGCGGAATGGGTGGTGGTAGGAGGAGGGCGCGGGGCTGCGGCGTCGTACGGCCCGGCAGGCCCGCCGGTGGCGCTCCCTGACGAGCGCCAGAGGGCCGCAGCCATGACGAGCGCGACGATACAAACGACGCCTGCGAGCCACCTTCCCGCGCGAAGCGGTCGCTCCATCATGGCCACATGCCGCTTGAGGGATTGCGGCGTGGGAGGCATCGCCAGTGCCCCAGGTGTTGGCCCTCCGTAACGCTGTTCAGCGGGTGGATGGGCCGGCACATCATACTCAGCGGAGCGCTCGTCACGGAGATCCGCCAGCTCGCGGCGCAGCGCCTCGGTATCGACCGGACGCCCCTTGGGGTCTCGGGCCAGGATGATCTCGACGAGGTCGCTCAGGGCCGCTGGCACCCGCGCATTCGCCAATCGAGGGGGCGGCGGTGGGAGGGCAGGGCTGTTCAAGTCGAAGCGCGGACGAAACTGCGTCGGGCGTGGGTCGGTCAGCAGCTCATGGAGCATGACGCCGACCGCGAAGATTTCGTCGGCGACCTGGAAGGCGTAGCGGGCCCGGTGCTCGTCCTTGTGCTCGCGCAGGAACTTGAACTGCTCGGGTGCGCGATAGCGGTCTGTCCCTGGAGGCAACCCCCCATCCGTCAGGTCTTCGGCGAAGGTGTAGGTCGCGCAACTGAAATCGATGATGACGGGCTCACCGTCGCTCTTACGGATGAGCACGTTGGACAGCTTCAGGTCCCGATGCAGGATGCCCCGGCGATGCATGTATGCCAGCGCCCCGGCGATCTTCTCGAAGACCCCGAGGATTTCGCGAACGGTCGGGTGCTTGCGCTCCGCCCACTCCGCGAGCGTCCAGCCGTCCACGTAGTCGAGTGCGAGGTACAGGTTTCCACTCTCCGCCAGGCCGTACCCCTGCGGCCGGACGATGTGGGGGTGGTCCAGCATGAGCAGCGCCGTCAACTCCCGCAGCGTCCGGGCATGGGTCTGCTTGGGGTCGCCGCTGGACTCCCGGTGCTGGGCCACCTTGATGGCCCGGTGCCTGCCGTTCTTTTCGCCAAGGAAGACGAACGCAAAGCCTCCGTCACCGAGTGGCTTGGAAACCTGCCACCCGTCAATCAACGTACCGGGCGGAACGTGAAGCAGCGTCGCGCTCATTGGGCATCCTCCGCGGCGGGCTTCGGGAAGCGCACGTCTGGAATCGTGAGCCGGCGCCCCCCATCCCCATGCAGCTCCAGGGTGAGGACGAGGTCTGCTTTCGTCTCTGGCACTTCCATGACCGCCAGAACGCGCCCGTCCTCCCCCGGAGGGATTGCTCCCGGCTTCTTGGCTACGAGTCGCGCCCGCAGGGGCATGCCGACTCGCCCCACGAACATCGCTTCTCGTGGTGTCCAAGCGGGGTGGTCAGGGCGGTTCACAATCTTCACGTCCGCCAGAATCCAACCTGGGCCCCGAAAGGCTACAATTGAGTCCAAAATCAACCCCTGCACAGCATCGAGCGTGCCTTTGCTGCTGGACGTCGTGACGCCCTTCGCGTCCACGTAGCCGAGTAGCACGAAGTCTTCCGGCCTCGGCGCCGGGGCTTGAGCCGTGGGCTGGCAGGCCGTGCTCGGCGGCTCAGGGCGTTGCACGTCGATCCGAGAGTCCACTTCGGCCGGGTCGGTCACGAGCACGAACGCTGCCCGTGTCGGCGCTCGGACGTCAGTGAAGAAGACCCCGATCTCCTGACGCTCGCCCTCAGCGAGATTGGCAACTGGCTGAACGATGATCGACCGCTCGCCGGCATCCAGGACGCGAATCCGAGACTCATCGTAGGTGAGGGTCTTCCGCTGAATCGGCGAAGAGAAGAGGAACACAGTCGGCGTGTCCGCCGCGACGTGGACAACGGGAAGCGGTTCGGCGGGTGTGCTGGCGATGGTCACGGGACGTTTACGGTCAACGCGCGCCCCCGGTGCTGGCTGAGCCTTCGCGGCAGCTCCCCACGCGAGAGTCAGCGCCAGAGGAAGGGCCAATCTGAGGGGTTGGAGCAAGGATACGTGACCTCCCGAATGGGCACGCTACCATCACCGACGCCCGCGCAGTGGGGCTCTTTCCTACGTTCGGGCCGCAGACCAAGCCGCGACAGGGCCTACGCCCTCAACAGAACCGATGTGGGCTCCCGCGACGCGGCATTTCTCCGCGCTTCGCGCCTCTCGGCGTTGATTTCTAGAGAGCGGTTTGGGCGCTCCCGCTGGGACGTGGAGCGCACAATGGTCTGGAGGAATCAGCTCCGCCGACTTTGGGGCCGCGACGAACGCAAAGACGTCGCCTGCTTCAAATGCCTAGTCCGTGGATACTGTGCCATGCTGCTGCGCCAACTCCGCGCTAGCAGGCTGTTGAGAAACCCCTCCGAGGGATCGACAGCCCGCACCGGGGCGTGGTGTCCTCCGCGCATCGGAGGCAGCGATGCGTGGACGCCCCAAGCAGCAGACGACGCTCTTCAGCCTGAGGA
>NZ_RAWC01000410.1:0-2677 GCF_003611685.1 Corallococcus sp. CA049B
GGGCTGGGCACGCTGGGGCTCGTGCTGGGCGGGGTGGTGCCCGCCGCGCAGTGGGGCCCCGCCGGCTGGCTGTGGTGGATGGCGGACCTGCTGGGCATGCTGCTGGTGACGCCGGTGCTGCTGCTGCGCAGGCCCCGGCGCATGGCGCGCTCGTGGGAGGCGCTGCTGCTCACGGCGCTGACGGTGGGGGTGTGCGTGGGCGTCTTCGCCTTCCCGCGGCCGGGCTCCGCGGCGGCGCACGCGATGACGTTCCTGCTCTTCCCGCTGATGGCCTGGGGGGCCCTGAGCTTCGGGCTGCGGGGGGCGGCGCTGGCCTCGCTCTCCATCGCGCTGGCGGCCATCGCCGGCACGGCGCGGGAGCTGGGCCCGTTCTTCACGGTGGACCTGCCGCACCGGGGGCTGGTGGTGCTGCAGCTCTTCATCGGCATCACCACGCTGACGGGCCTCTTGCTCGCGGCGGCGCGCGCGGAGCGCCGCCAGGCGGTGGAGCTGCTGGAGCTGCTGGCCACCACCGTGCGCGCGGTGCACGAAGGCGTGCTCATCTGCGAGGTGCGCGAGTCGGGCGGCCTGCACACCGTCTTCGTCAACGAGGCCCTGTGCGCGCTGGTGGGCCGGCGGCGCGAGGAGCTCGTCGGCGCGGCGCCCGGGGAGCTGCTGGCGTCCGCCGACGGCGGGGACCGGCAGCGGCTCTTGGAGGCGCTGCGCGAGGAGCGCTCGCTGCGCGCGGAGGTGGCGCTGACGCGGCCGGACGGCACGCGGGTGTGGAGCGAGATGCAGCTGTCCCCGGTGCGCGCCAACGGCCAGGCCGTGACGCACTTCGTGGCGACCCACCGCGACGTCACCGCGACGAAGGAGCTGCAGGCGCGGCTGGTGGCCGCCGAGCGCGTGGCGGCCGTGGGCACGCTGGCCGCGGGCGTGGGCCATGAAATCAACAACCCGCTGGCCTACCTGGCGCTGAACCTGGAGGCCGCGCGCAGGAGCCTCGCGGCGGGCCTTTCTCCGGAGGGCGCGCAGGCCCCGTCCTGCGTGCGCGACGCGCTCTCCAGCGTGCGCGGGGCCCAGGAGGGCGCGGAGCGCATCCGCCTCATCGTGAGGGATTTGCAGGTGTTCAGCCGCGAGGGCGCGCCGGAGCGCGGACTGGTGGACCTGAACGCGCTGGTGCCGCCCGCGGTGCGCGTGGTGCTGCACGCCCTGCGCGCGCGCGCGCGGCTGGTGGAGGACTTCGGGCCGGTGCCGCGCGTGCTGGGCAGCGAGGCGCGGCTGGGGCAGGTGCTGCTCAACCTGCTGGTGAACGCCCTGCAGGCCATCCCGGAAGGGGACCCCGGCCGCCACGAGGTGCGCGTGCGCACCGGCACGGACGCGTCCGGCCACGCGCGCGTGGAGGTGGAGGACACGGGCGGCGGCATCCCGCCGGACGTGCTGCCGCGCATCTTCGACCCGTTCTTCACCACCAAGAACAGCGACGAGGGCACCGGCCTGGGGCTGGCCATCTGTCAGCAGATCGTCCGCGCGCACGGGGGCGACCTGCGCGTGCGCAGCGTGCCGGGCCAGGGCGCCACCTTCACGCTGCTCCTGCCGCCCGCGCCCGTGCAGAGCGCGGGGAGCCTGGTGCCGCTGCACGCGGTGGCGCACGTCGCGGAGGCGCCGGAGACGGCGGCCTCCGGGCGGCGTGGGCGGGTGCTCATCGTGGACGACGAGCCCCGGCTGGCGCAGTCCATGCGCCTGCTGCTGGAGCCTGACCACGAGGTCGTCACCGTCACGCGCGGCGAGGACGCGCTGGCGAAGGCGGCCGCGGGCGAGTCCTTCGACGTGGTGCTGTGCGACCTCCAGATGCCGGGCATGGACGGCATCGCGGTGTACCGGCGGCTCCAGCAGGAGGCGCCCGGGCTGGCGTCGCGGGTGGTGTTCATCTCCGGCGGAGCGTCATCGCCGGAGGCGAGAGCGTTCCTGGAGACGGTGGCCCAGCGGGTGCTGGAGAAGCCGGTGCGCCCGGACGTGCTGCTGTCCACGGTGGAGGAGATGCTGGAGGGCGGCTCCCCGAGGGTGGCGGCGCGCGGCGCGGTGGGCGGCACGCGCCGCGGTTAGGCCCCCCAGGCGCTGGGGCACCTCAGACGCGCAGCCACTTGCGGGCGGTGGGGCCGAAGAAGCGCACCACGCTGCCCACCAGGAAGAAGCGCACCGAGCGGCCGATGACGGACGCCACCAGGAACTGCTCCAGCGGCACGGACACCAGGCCGCTGCCAATGGCGACGATCTTGAACGGCGTGGGCAGGATGGAGCACAGCAGCGCCAGCACCCAGAAGTTGCGCCCCAGGAGCTCGCCCACCGTGCCGGACACGCCGAAGCGGTCCACGCGCACGTCCAGGTCGATGTGGAGGAGCTGGGTGATGCCCTCGCCCACGAACGCCCCCAGCCCGTAGCCGATGAGGCCGCCCACCAGGCTCGCCAGCGTGCCCAGCAGGCAGTAGCGCACCCACTTCTTCGGCTGGGCGAGCACCATGGGGACCAGCACCGCGAAGGGCGGGATGGGGAAGACGGAACCATCCACCACCGACACCGCCATCATCGTGGCGAGCGCGTGCGGGGTGGAGGCGGCGGCCTCCACGCGCAGGTACATCCGGCGGTACCAGGACAGCTTCGGGGCGTCAGCGGCCGGGGCGGCCGGGGAGGGCTGGGG
>NZ_RAWC01000411.1:0-2593 GCF_003611685.1 Corallococcus sp. CA049B
ATCGACGACGCCCGTCTGGGCAAGCGCGAGGCTGGGGAGGAGGGCGAGCAGCGGCAGGTGGCGCATACGGCCTGGGACTCTAGGTGCGAGCCGCCCCGGGACAAGCGCCGCGTGTCACCAGTCCTCGGTACCCGACACGTCGTCCAGCGGATCATCCCCGGAGTGCTTCTTGACGGACTGTCGGGAGTTGCCTCCGCGGTCCTCCGAGCCCCAGTCCTCCGCGCCGCTGCGGTTGTCCAGCGGGTCGCGCTTCTTCTGGACCTGCTCGCCCTCGCTGTTGATGAGCTGGTTGACCACCCGCTCCATCTCCGACTTGAGCTGGCCGTACTCGTCGCCCTGGATCACCAGCTTGCGCGAGCCCATGCGCCTGCCCGTCTTCACGTCGAAGAGGCCCACGGCGAGCTCCGTGCCCCGCTCCGGGATGACGCGCACGGTGCCCACCATCGCCCGGTCCAGGCTCAACGAGCGGCCCAGCGACACGACGGCGTTGGCGGGCTTGTCGCTGGGGCGTGACACGTCCGGAATCACCTTGTCCAGCTGCGCGTCGTAGGCCTTGTAGGTGGCCGTGGGCACCAGCGAGGCGACGACGTCCACGTCGTCCGGCGTCACCTCCGCGATCTGCCCGAACTGGCGGAAGCCCGGCCGCTCCATGCGCACCAGGTGCTTGCCCACCGGCAGCGTGGGCAGCGTCAGCGGCGTGTAGCCCACCGGCTCGCCGTCCACGTACACGCGGGCGCCCGCGGGCCGGGACTTGAAGGTGGCGCTGCCGCGCAGCTGAGAGGGGCGGCTGGTCGCCACCTGCACGCGCAGGCTGATGAAGTCCCGGCTGAAGCGCTTGGGGTTCAATTCGAACGTGGGGTTGAGCGCCATCAGGTCGATGAGCAGCAGCTTCGCCTCCTCCACGTCGCCCCGCAGCTGGAGGATGGCGCCGTGCAGCGCCAGCGCGTCGCACAGCGGGAAGCAGGACGTCATGGCCGCGACGGAGCCGTCCAGCTCCTTGAGGGTGGCGCGCACCTTGCGCTCCGCGTCCTCGTACTCGCGCGCCTCGAAGGCCTTGACGCTCTCCTCGTAGCCCTTCTTCGCGCGCTGGAAGGACGCCTGCGCGGCCGGGTCGTCCGGCAGACCGAAGAGGTCGCGCGGCTTTCGCACGGCGTAGCTGGCGAAGTTGCCGAGCGCGTCATTCATGTAGCTCTCCATCTGCACCCCCGAGGACTCGGACGACGGGTCCATGGGGATGAGCAGCGCGGAGATGCGGCCCGGCTGGGACGAGGCGGACAGCGCCAGGGCGGGCAGCAGCACGAGCGCGAGCGGAAGGGCTTTCATGAGGAGTCCTGTGCGCTTGACGCCCGGGCTAGAAGGAAATTCCACCGGGCAGACCGTTCACCGGGTTGAAGCCGGGGCCGCGGTCCGTGGTGGCCACGTACACCACGCCCGCCGTCACGGCCGCCACGCCCGCCGCCGCGGCCCAGAACCAGGGCTTGCGCAGCACGGAGTCGCTGGACACGAGCGGCTCCTTCGAGTCCTCGCGGCCCTGGGGCAGGGCCGCGCCGGTGAGGAAGGTGTGCACCTGGTCCGCGGCGAAGTCCGCGCTGCCCTTGCCGTCGCGCTTGCCGAAGTCCACCTCCACGCCGCGCAGGCGGTTCTTGGTGCGCACGTCCCACGCCTGCACCTCGCCGTGCAGCCGGCCCTTCTTGTCCTGGAACGTGGCCGCCAGCACCACGTAGCGCGCGTTGAGCCGCTCGGCGATGGCGCCCACCTCCGGCGGCGTGCCGTCCGCGTCGAAGGCGGCCTCCGTGCCGGCCTTCGTCGCCGCGTCACGCAGCGCGGACAGGCCCGGCGCGGAGCCGAGCTTCGTCTTCAGCTCCGTGGGGGCGGAGGGCTTCACCTCCACGTACGCCGCGAACGGGGCGTAGCCCGGCAGCACCACCTGCACGGGGTAGCGGCCCGGGGCCAGCTTCGCGCCGGCCAGCGGCGTCGTGCCCACGTCGCGGCCGCGCACCAGCACGCGCGCGCCCTGCGGCTGGGTGTTCACCACCAGCGTGCCCTGCGGCTGCGCGTTCAGCTCGCTCTGCGCCTCGGAGAACACCCGCTGCACGTCCTGGCCGAAGAGGCTCGCGTCCGGGGTCAGCGACGGCTCCGCGAGCAGCGCGTTCGTGAAGGCCGCCTTCGCGCCCGCCACGTCGCCGTTGAGCAACTGGGACGCGCCCTGGAAGAGGTACGTCTCCCCCAGCTTCTCCGGGCGCAGGTCGCCGGGGCGCTGCACGTAGGCCTCCGCGGCCGCCTTGAACTTCACCGCCGCGGAGTCCGGGTCCAGGTTGTCGTACGCCGCGCGGCCCTCGTCGAAGAGAGCGTCAGCGCGGGGGTTGCCCTGGGGCTCCGGGGGCGGGAAGGCGGTGGCCAGGTCGACGAACTGCACGTCGCCCGCGCTGCCCAGCCGCCGGGTGATCGTGTCCTCCAGCTTCGCGGCGGAGTCCGTCGCGGCCGGCTGGCGGGCCACGCCGAAGATGGCCACCGCGTTGGCCGGCGCCGCGCGCACCGGGGCCGGCGCATCCACCACCTTCTTCGGAGCGGCGGGCGTGGCCGGGGCGAGGGG
>NZ_RAWC01000412.1:0-2593 GCF_003611685.1 Corallococcus sp. CA049B
GTCCGCTCGCGCGCCGAACGCACCGTGGATGAGCGACAGGTTGTGCAGCAGATTCCCGTGCGTGAGCATCACGCCCTTCGGCGTGCCCGTGCTCCCGGACGTGTACTGAAGGAACGCGAGCGACTCCCCGCCCAAACCCTCCGGCGCCACCCAGTCCCGCTCGCCGCCCTCCGGCAGCTCATCCGTCGCCATCCACCGCAGCGCGCGGAAGTCCGGCGCCTGCTCGAAGACGAAGTCCGACAGCCCCAAGATGCCCGACGTGGTGAGCACCACCGACGCCCTCGCGTCCTGGATGATGGCCCGCAGGCGGGGCAGGGTGCGCTCCAGCCGCATCGGGTCCGGCGGATACGCGGGCACCGCCACCGCTCCCGCGTAGAGGCAGCCAAAGAAGCCCGCGATGTAGTCCAGCCCCGGCGGATACAGCAGCAACACGCGCTCGCCTCGCGCGCCTCGCTCACGCAGCGCCATGGCGATCCGCCGTGCGCGCACGTCCAGGTCGAACGCGCTCCAGACGACCTCCTCGCCGTCATCTCCCAGGAATGTGTAGAGGGGCGCCCGAGCGGACGGATTTTGGGCAAGCTTCAGCAGTACGCCAGGAAGGCATTGGGGGAGGTCGGTCACGGGGGGGCCGTCCATGTGTCGAAAAATTTCGACACTTCATAGCAGCCCGACTGCTCAATCCCGTAGGCACTCCCAGTAATGAAACACGGGAGGCCTGTGACGCCAGCCCACTCGGGGAGCGGGGACCCGACACGCCCTCACGCGCGGCCGAAGAGTCCCTTCAACCACCCCATGAAACCTTTCTGCTTGGACACGACCGCGACATCCGGCGCCGCTTCCGGGATGACCGGCGTGGACGCCGCCACCTTGCGCGCCACCGGAGCCGCGTGCCCCGGAGCCACGACCGGAGGCGCGGGTGCGGCGGCCGAGGACTCCTCCTGCGCCAGCCGCGCCTTCACCGACTCCGGCGTATCGCGGGTGGTGAACGTGCTGACGACCTCGCGCCCCGTGGTGCCTTCCTTCGCGGTCACCTTGAGCAGCGATTCGTTGTTCACCTCGAACGTCACCGACACCTGCACCGCGCCGCGCGGCTTCTTCGGCAGGCCCGCGAGCCGCAGCGTGCCCAGGTACTCGTTGTCCTGCGCGCGGTCGGAGTCGCCCTGGAAGACGGTGAGCTCCAGCTCCGTCTGTCCGTCCCGGTGCGTGGAGAGCGTGTAGCTCTTCGCCGCCGGCAGCGACACGTTGCGCTCCAGCACCGGCTTGAAGCGCCCACCCGGCAGCCCCACGCCAATGGCCATGGGCAGCACGTCGATGAGCACCACGCCTTCCAGCTGTCCCAGGCTGTGCGCCAGCAGCGCCGCGCCCAGCGCAACAGCCTCGTCCGGGTGCACGCCCTTGCTGGGCGGCCGGCCGAAGAACTTCGTGATCTTCTCGTGCACCAGCGGGAAGCGGCTCTGCCCACCGACCAGAATCACCTCGTCGATGTCCGAGGGCTTCAGCCCCTTGGCCTGGAGCACCTCTTCACAGACCTGGACCGTGCGGTCCACCAGCCCCTCCGTCAGGGCGATCAACTTCTGCCGCGTGAGCGTGACGTCCAGGTCGTACGGCTTGTTGTCGATCATCGTGATGAAGGCCACGTGCACCCGCATCTCGGAGCGCTCGGACAGGGCGCACTTGGCCCGCTCCGCCGCGTCGTTGATGCGCTGCAGGGCCACCCGGTCCCCCTGGAAGGCGCGGCCCGTCTGCCGCTCGAACTCCTGCAGGAGGTACTCCACGATGGCGTTGTCGAAGTCGATGCCGCCCAGGAACGTGTCGCCGCCGGTGGAGATCACCTCGTAGACGGTGTCGTGCAGCTCCAGCACCGACGCGTCGAACGTGCCGCCGCCCAGGTCGTACACCAGCACGCGCTGGTTCAGCTTCTTGCCGTAGCCGTACGCCAGCGCCGCCGCCGTGGGCTCGTTGAGGATGCGCTCCACGTACAGGCCCGCGAGCTTCCCCGCCTCGCGCACCGCGTGCCGCTGGTTGTCGTTGTAGTAGGCGGGCACCGTGATGACCGCCCGGGAGATGAGCTGGCCCAGCTGGTTCTGCGCCACCTCGCGCACCTCGCGGAGGATCAGCGCGGAGATCTGCTGGAGCGAATAGATGCGGTCACCCAACCGCACCGCCGCCTCGCCGGACTGGCCCGCGGCGATCTCATAGTGGAAGCGGCCCTTGATCTGCCCGACGATGGGCGACGCGTACGGCCGGCCCACCAGCCGCTTGGCGCCGTACACCGTCTGGCGCGGGTTGGTGAGCATCTGCCCCTTCGCGGGGTGGCCCACCACCAGCTTGCCGCGCTGGTTGAACGCGAGGATGGAGGGCACCGTGTTGTGGCCCTCGCGGCTGGGCAGCACCCCGGGCTTGTTGCCGCGCACGAACGCGGCGCACGAGTTCGTCGTCCCCAGGTCGATGCCGATGACCGGCCCCGTCCGGGGCGGCTCCTCGATGTTCAGCCCCAGTGACGCGTCCGTCACCATCTCCAGGGCGGGCGCGGGGGCCGCGGCCGGCGCGTCCATCCGGGCCGGGGCGCCAGGGTCCGCGGCCACGGCCGGGG
>NZ_RAWC01000413.1:0-2581 GCF_003611685.1 Corallococcus sp. CA049B
GGCCAGGCCGGGACGTTCAGCGGGGGACAGGGTGGCGGTGGGGGCGGCGCTGGCGGTGCGACGGCTGGGGCGAGTGGCGGAGATGGCTTCAACGCCAGCAACTCGAAGGGCGCCGCGGGCCTGCAGCAACCCTCGGGCTTCACGCCACTCCTCGGTGGATGCGCGGGGGGCCCTGGCGGTGGCTCGGCCAACGCGGCCGGCGGACCTGGCGGTGCGGGGGGTGGCGCCTTCCAGATTTCGGTCGCCAGGACCCTGACCGTCGGAAAGACGCTCTCCGTGAGCGGCGGCGGTGGTTTGGGCGGTAAGGCGAGCGCTACACCCGCCAATTCGGCGGGAGGTGGCGGCGGAGGGAGCGGGGGCCGCATCGTGCTGGAAGCCTTCCAGGTGAAGCTGACGGCCAATGCGCGGCTTACCGCCAATGGCGGGGGTGGTGGAGAGGGTGCTGGCGCCGGCAGCGGCGCCGCGATTGCTGGGGCGAACGGCGCGAGTGGTAGCGAGACCGGTAACACCAGCGCCAACGGCGGCGCGGGAGAGGCCACCACGGGTGGCAACGGTGGCTCGGGTGGCACCTCAAGCCTCCCCACCTCTGGAAGTAACGGAACGACGATCGTGTTGGGTGACGGCGGTGGCGGCGGTGGTGGCGGCGCCGCGGGCTCCATCCACCTGCGCAGCGTCCAGAGCTGCACCCAGGCAGACGGATATGTAATCAGCCCCGCCTCAACAGGAGGCTGCCTGCCTCTCTGACGCACAACTCCTCCTGGAACTCCAGCAACGGAGGGCTGACAGGTACAGTGCGGCACCATGCGTCTGTTCTGCCTATTGACCGGCATGGTGCTGCTCTCCGCCTGCCGCATGAAGGACCCCGCCGAGGGCGTCCTTCGCGTGACGGTGAAGTACGTCTCCCAGGAGCCCCGCTGCGTACGCGTGGAGGTGGGAGACGGCGTCCACCTGGCGAAGGCAGACGTCCCCTCCAGTGAGTTCCAGGACAAGGAGTTTCAGCTCGCCATGGTTCGCAAGCCGGACTGGAACCGGCTGATGAACCTCACGGTGACTTCGTTCAGCGCCGTCAGCGGCACGCAATGCGCGGGAACGGTCGTGGAGGTCCGCCACAGTCCCTCGCTGGACGTGGCCCCGGGAACCTCCGCCGACTGGAGCGTGACGCTGCGGGCGACGGACGCGGACGGCGATGGCTACTTCGCCGAGGCCCCCGGTTCGGAGCGGCCCGACTGTGACGACTCGAATCCGGCCGTGCACCCGAATGCCACGGAGTCCTGCGGCTCCAGGGTGGACCTCGACTGCAACCAGTTGGTGGGCTGCCAGGAGGCGAACTGCGCGGGCCAGTCATGCGACGACGGCAACGCCTGCACCCTGGGGGACCACTGCGAGGGTTCGGGCCTGGAGGCAAGATGTCTGCCTTCGCAGACGACGACGTGCTCCCAGCCCAAGGGCGTCTGCGACGCGCGCCAAGCATGCAATCCTACTTCCGGGATTTGCGAGGCCGTGGAGTCCACGGCCGGCAAGACGTGTGACGACGGGAACCCCTGCACGGACACGGATGCGTGCGGGGCCGATGGGAAGTGCGTCGGCACCGCGCGCACGTGCACCACCGCGGAGCAGTGCCTGGCCAGCGCAGGGACGTGCAACCCGGCCAACGGCCAGTGTGTCTTCACTCCGCTTCCAGCCGCGACCTCATGTCAGGACGCGCTGGCGTGCACCACGGCGGACCAATGTGATGGGAACGGGACCTGCGTGGGCACCCCCAACGCTTGCGTCCCACCTCCGTGCCATCGCGTGAAGCAGCAATGCACGACGAGCACCGGATGTGAGTACGAAGTGGACCTCAACGGGGCCTGCACCACGCCAGGTGGAGTTCCCGGCGTGTGCCAGGCGGATGCCACGTGCAGCCCATTCCCCTACCGGCCCTACAACTTCGATCCGAACAGCATCGCGGCCGCGGACATCGGGGAGCTGCGGACCAATGCGAACGTGACGTTCGACACCACCGATTCGAGCTGGACTCCCGCGGGAGCAATCACCTCCGCGGAGACCCTCAAGATCATCTCGATTCCCCAGCCGGGCGGAAATCCACCGGCACTCCTCATTCCGGTGCGCGTCGTGGACCTGAAGGGAGATCTGACCATCAAGGGGCCCTCCCCCGTCATCCTGGCCGTGTATGGAGACGCGAACGTCAACCAGTCCATCCTGGCTACCGGCGACATCACGAATCCCAACGCAGCCTGCGGCGCGTCCCAGGGATTGGCGGGGAGTTTCGGCACGAATACGGGCGGAGGAGGAGGTGGCGGCGGCGGCGCCATCACTGGCGCGACTGGCGGCAAGGGTTACGACAACAGTCAGCCCCAAGGAAGCGCAGGTACCCTTCGGCCCTCCGTACCCGAACCGCTCTTGGGAGGTTGCCCAGGTGGGAGAGGCGGAGGAACGGCTTCAGCCGCTGGCGGTAAGGGCGGAGCAGGCGGGGGCGCCATTCAGATTTCCGTCGCAGGAAACCTGACCCTTTCACAGAAGGTTTCCGCGAGTGGGGACGGCGGTGAAGGTGGCAAGGCGAGCGGGGGCAGGGGAGCAG
>NZ_RAWC01000414.1:0-2558 GCF_003611685.1 Corallococcus sp. CA049B
GCGCGGCTGGCTGCCGCATAGCCACTTCGCGCCCGCCGCCTCATCTCGAAGACAATGTTGAGATTGAAGTCAACGAGAAGCCCAGCCCCGTGCCAGCAAACCGGGCTTCTTCAACAGCCTGCTAGCATGGGGCGCCCGGGATTGCCCGCCCCTACTTGCGCAGGTTCAGGTACTCATCCATCAGCAGCTTCGCCTGGGCGAGCTTCGCCTCCACGAAGCGGTCGTCCTCGTCCGGCTCCGGGGGAGGGGCGGGGTGCGACGGGGCCTCCACGGCCTTGCCGTCCGGCCCGAAGTCCACCGCGGCCGCCAGCAGGTTGCGCGCGGCATTCCCGCTGAAGAGGCGGGCCAGCGCCGTCGTCTCCACGTCCAGCCAGCGCGCGGCCTGGCGCAGGACGTCCAGGTACTCGCCCTCCATGGCGCGGGGCGGGCGGCTGGGGGCGGCCATGCAGACGCGCGCGTAGCTGTGCTCCCGGTCCACGTACATGCCCATGGAGCGGTCGCGGAAGTCCCGGGAGAGCGCCTGCGTCATGGCGTCCACGTGCTCCTCGGGGGAGGACACCTTGCCGGACGTCTTGCCGGAGACGAGGGGAATCTCCGCCACGTGCCAGCCGCTGTCGGCCAGCGACTCCGGGCGGGGCTCCACCCACTTCACTTCGGGACAGGGGAGGTCGAGCCCCTCGCACACGCCCTTCAGCGTCTGACGCAGGGCGGTGAGGTTACCTTCGACGTCGGAGAGGAAGAGGACGAGTCGGCGCTGCTGGGACACGTGGGGGGCTCCTTGAGTGGCCCCGTGAAAGCCCCGGCGTTACCTGAGAATTTCCGGAAGTCTCCACGCCCGCCTGCCCCCCTGGCGACGGGGGGCGTGCGGGCGGGCCCGGGACTACTTCTACAGCGGGATGTTGCCGTGCTTGCGCGGCGGGTTCTCCTGCCGCTTGTCCTTGAGCATCTCCAGCGCGCGGATGACCTTGGCGCGGGTCTCCTCGGGACGGATGACCTCGTCGATGTAGCCCAGCTCCGCCGCCTTGAACGGGTTGGCGAACTTCTCGCGGTAGTCGTCCGTGAGCTTCTTGCGCTCGGCGTTGGCGTCCTGGGCCTTCAGGATTTCGTTGCGGAAGATGATGTTCACCGCGCCTTCGGGGCCCATCACGGCGATCTCGGCGGTGGGGTAGGCGTAGTTGATGTCCGCGCGGATGTGCTTGGACGCCATGACGTCGTACGCGCCGCCGTAGGCCTTGCGGGTGATGAGCGTGATTTTGGGGACGGTGGCTTCCGCGTACGCGTAGAGCAGCTTGGCGCCGTGGGTGATGATGCCGCCCCACTCCTGGTCCGTGCCGGGGAGGAAGCCGGGCACGTCCACCAGGGTGAGCAGGGGGATGTTGAAGCAGTCGCAGAAGCGCACGAAGCGCGCGGCCTTCACGCTGGCGTCGATGTCCAGGCAGCCGGCGAGCACCGCGGGCTGGTTGGCGACGATGCCCACGCTCTTGCCGTTCATGCGCGCGAAGCCGACGACGATGTTCTTCGCGAAGTGCTCTTGCACCTCGAAGAAGTGCTTGGAGTCCACGATGGCGCGGATGATCTCCTTGATGTCGTAGGGCTTGTTCGGGTTCGCCGGGACAATGGACTTGAGCGACTCCTCGGCGCGGAACGGGTCGTCCTCGCACGGCTGGGACGGCGGGTCCTCCTGGTTGTTGGAGGGCAGGAACGAGAGCAGCTCGCGCGTCATGGCGATGGCGGCCTGCTCGTTCTCCGCGGCGAAGTGGGCCACGCCGGACTTCTGGTTGTGCGTGAGCGCGCCGCCCAGGGCCTCCTTGGAGACCTCTTCGTGCGTCACCGTCTTGATGACGTCCGGGCCGGTGATGAACATGTACGACGTGTCCTTCACCATCATGATGAAGTCCGTGATGGCGGGCGAGTACACCGCGCCGCCCGCGCACGGCCCCAGGATGAGCGAAATCTGGGGGACGACGCCGGACGCCAGCGTGTTGCGCAGGAAGATGTCCGCGTAGCCGGCCAGGCTCTCCACGCCTTCCTGGATGCGCGCGCCGCCGGAGTCGTTGAGCCCGATGACGGGCGCGCCCACGCGGGTGGCCAGGTCCATGATCTTGCAGATCTTCTGGGCGTAGGCGCCGGACAGCGAGCCGCCGAAGACGGTGAAGTCCTGGGCGAAGACGAACACCTGGCGGCCCTCCACGGTGCCGTAGCCGGTGACGACGCCGTCGCCGAGGATCTTCTTGTCGCCCATGCCGAAGTCATGGCTGCGGTGGGTGACGAACTTGTCCAGCTCGCTGAAGGAGCCGGGGTCGAGCAGCAGGTCGATGCGCTCGCGGGCCGTGAGCTTGCCGGCCTCGTGCTGCTTGGCGATGCGGTCGGCGCCGCCGCCCTGCTCGGCCTGCTGCTCCATCTGCTGGAGCCGTGCGCGCAAGGGATCGTTCTCGGGGGTCGTGGCCATGGGGGGCCGCTCTAACACGATTGGAAGTCGCTGGCAGCGCTTCCCTTGCTCCTGGAGGGGTGGGCGGACGGCCGGGCCCGGTGTGCACGGGGTGGCGATGGGACGGAAG
>NZ_RAWC01000415.1:0-2538 GCF_003611685.1 Corallococcus sp. CA049B
CCGTCCCGCCCGTCCTGCCCTCAGACCCAAGAGCAACTGCCGTGCCGTCGCCCAACCCGGCGTTTTCCGAGGGAAGAAAGTCTGAGAAGCCCCTGTAGCTCCGGGCAGGACTGTCTTTTTTTCAGCCCGGCTCCAGTGAGTTCCGCCCTCTTTCCTGCCCCCCGGTGCCATGCGCACCCCGGCGCACGTCAGGCGTGGGACGGAGCTGTCCGACGCTGGGACAGCACACCGTCCACGCAGGGGTGGATGTGCGAGGACCTGGGAAGATTCAGGAACAGTGGACCCTGACGCGGGGCCGCCCGGGGAGGAGGGGGCCATCCAAGCGTCAGGGTGGGGATTCCGCGGACGGCGCCTGCCTCCAGGGCGGCGCGCATCCGTCACGACTCACACGGCTACTTCGACGGCGGCACCAGGACGAGGATGAGCTCGCCCCCCACGTGCTTGCCGGCCTTCTGGTACACGGCGCCCTGGCGGCCCAGCTCCACCTCCACGGAGGACTGGTTCGGGATGATGACGCGCAGCGTGGCGCTGCCGTCCTTCATGCCCAGGAGCTGGAGCGACGCGTTCGTCCCGTTGGGGAGCTTCACTTCGGTGGGCTTCTGGGCGCCCACCTCCACGGTGTCCAGCGACATGCGCTTGAAGGACGTGAAGCTGAAGTTCTGCTTCTGGAACGCCTCCTTCATCTTGGAGAGCTCCGGGGGATCCACCGCGGTGCCCTTGTTGGAGGCCAGCACCACCTCCACCTGCACCTTCACCTTCTGCTCCTGGGCGGAGGCGACCGCCGGCCCCATCACCAGGCCCACGGCGAACAGCAGTGCCAGCACCGCCCACGTCGGCTTCGTCATAGCGCTCCTCCGGTGGGCCGGGGCGGGACGGACGGAGCCGGCGCCGGCTGTCCTTCCTGGTCCTCCGGCTCCACGCTCGAATCCTGGGACTGCGCCGCGCCCGGCTTCTTCTGCCCGGCGGCGTCCTTCACGGGCTCCGGGGCCTGCTCCTGCTCGTCCACCATCCAGATGATGGAGCCGCCGCCCTCCGTCTCCATCACCACCGGGGCCACGCGGGCGCCCTGGTAGGACTGGATGGACTTCACCGTCATGCGCTCGGCGGCGTAGCCCTCCGGCGCGTTGTCGCGCAGCACCAGCGGCAGCGCCACCAGCATCACCACCGCGGCGGTGGCCAGCGACGAGATCATCGCCGTGCGCTGGTAGAGGAACATCTCCGACAGGGCCAGCCGCATCCGTTCGATGAGGGGCGGCTTCTCCGGCGTCACCCGGGCCATGACCTTCTGGGCGAAGTCCTTGAAGTCGACGTCGTCCACCGCCATGTCCAGGCCGACCCGGAGCAACCCGGACTCCGCGCGCAGGTCCGCCGCGCGGCCCGTGCAGTCCCGGCAGGCGGCCAGGTGCCGCTCCACGTTGACGCGCTCTCCAGGAGCGACTTCACCGTCGATGTAGGGAGACAGGAGCGGTACGAAACGCTCACACGCGGGATTTCCGGCCATACTCTTCACCCTGCGGGCTGGTGGGAATTCGTCGGTGGGACGCGACGGGCCCCACGGATATTCGAGGAGGCCTTTCTGGCGTCCTCATTCGTTGCCCACCCCGCTCTTGGCTTCGTCCAGCTCCAGATAATCCCCCAGGATTTTCTGCACCTTCGCGCGCGCGTGGAAGAGCCGGCTCATCACCGTGCCCTTGGGGATGTCCAGCGTGCGGGCCAGGTCCTCGTAGGACATTCCCTCGATTTCGCGCAGCAGGAGGATGGCGCGGTGCTTCTCCGGCACCGTGGCCAGCGCCTCTTGAATCTTCTCCGCCAGCTCCTTGCGCAGGGCGCTCTTCTGGGGATTGGTCCCCAGGCGGCTGCCGAGCGCGCCGATGCGGGCTTCGGAGAGGTCCACGTCCTGCGTCTCGTCGAACTCCACGGGCTCGCCGCCGCCGCGGCGCTTGCGCAGCACGTCGATGCAGATGTTGGACGTGATGCGGTAGAGCCACGTGTAGAAGGACGCGTCGCCCTTGAAGTGGTCCAGGTACTTGTAGACCTTGACGAACGCCTCTTGCGAGACGTCCATCGCCTCCTCCTTGTCCTTCAGCATTCCGAGCGCGACGGCATACACCTTGCGCTGGTAACGCTCGACGAGGAGCTTGAAGGCGCGCTGGTCCCCGCTGCGGACGCGCTTGACGAGTGTGAGGTCGTCGGTGGCCAAGTGCGCGGCACCGTAGCACAAGCCGCGCCAACCCCAAGGCTTTCGACGCGCCCCGTCGCTCCTAGAGGGAGCTGACGAGCGCGACGGCCGCCAGGGCCAGGCCCACCATGGCCAGCACCGCTCCGAAGACCATGCGGTCCCACTGGGCCTGGGTGACGGAGGAGTCCTCCGTGTCCTCTCCGGCCCGGAAGGCGTGGAGCACGTTCCAGAACATGCGGCCGCCCAGCCGGCGGTCGGTGCCATGGCGGTCCCGGGGGTCGTCGTTCTGGAGGGGGCGCCCCTGGGCGTCCCGGCGCACGAAGGGGCCGGGCAGGGGCTGGTAGAGGCCGGGGGTGAGC
>NZ_RAWC01000416.1:0-2454 GCF_003611685.1 Corallococcus sp. CA049B
CCCCAGGGCCCATGCGGCCCCCACCGGTCCCACGCGCGGCACCCACACCGCGCTGCCCACCGAGACCACGGCCACGGAGACGACGAGCAGCACCACCTGGCCCTTGAGCTCGCGCGCCGCGGTGAGCCCCACCGCGAGGCTCAAGCAGACGTACTCCAGCGCCGCCGCCGCCATCAGCCAGACGAACAACTCGAGGTTTCCGGCGTAGGCGGCCCCGTAGAAGAGCGTCAGCGCCCACCGGCCGAGCAGCGCCGAGCCGGCGATGGCGCACAGGCCCACCCCCGCGGACGCCGCCGTGAAGCCCGCCAGCGCCCTGCCGTAGCGGCGCGCGTCCCCCGCCGCGTGATAGCGCCCCAGCCGGGGGCTCACCGCCTGCCCCAGGGAGTGCACCACCCGGCCGCCCAGCGCGGCGAAGTACGCGAGCGCGGCGTACATGCCCAGCTCCGCCTGGCCCGCGTGCACCTCCAGCAGATAGCGGGGGATGTTGGGCCGCAGCGCCGCTAGAAGGGCGGTGAGGCCCAGCACCCAGCACAGGAGGAAGAGGGCCTTGAGCCGCGCGCCTTCCTTCCGCCACGGCGTGCGCCAGAGGGTGCTCCAGGGGCGCACGCCGGGGAACTCGCGCTGGAGCGCCCGCGCGTCGAAGACGAAGAGGACGATGGCCCACGCGAAGGCCATGGCCGCGGCCCCGGCGATGGGGCTGTGCGTGAGCCACAGCGCCAGCGGCACCAGCACCGCGGACAGCACGCTCTTGGCGATGGTCGACCGGGCGATGAGCCCCAGCCGCTCCACCTTCTGGAGCGCGCCGTAAAACACTTCGCTCACCGCCTCGAAGCCCTTGGCCAGCGCCACCAGCGCGATGACCCAGCCCGCGTGGAGCGAGTCCGCCATCCCCGTGGCGATGGCGCAGCACACGGCCACGCCCGCCACGACGTTGAGCACCATCAGGCCTAGATAGTGCTCGAAGCCGAAGGCGCTTCTCGCGTCCGTGGCCTGGAGCGTGCGCAGCTGCATGCGGGACATCAGCAGCACCGGGGCGGTGATGGCCAGGGCGAGCGCGAACTGGCCCACCTCCTCCATGGTGGCCAGCCGCGCGAAGGCCACCAGGACGCCCCACTGCGCGAGGGCATAGATGAGCCCGGCGGAGAGCGACCAGATGAAGTTGCTCCCCACCGAGCGCGCCTTCATGACCGGGCCGCCGCCGCGCGCTGCAATACCTCTGACAGGCGCTTCGCCGCGATGTCCGCGGAGTAGCGCTCCCGGCCCAGCTTCCCGGCCAGCGCGCCGGCCTCCGCGAGCCAGCGCGGGTCGCGCAGCCGCCTGGCCAGCATGGCCGCCGCGGCGGGGATGTCCTTGGGCGGCAGCCTGAGGCCAAAGGCCTCCCGGTCCAGCAGCTCCGCCTGCCAGCCGCCGTAGTTGAGCGCCAGCGGACGGCCCGCCGCGAGCGCGTCGAAGAACTTGTTGGCGGAGTTGTCCTGCATGCCCGGCACGTCCGTGAACAGCGACGTGGCCATGGTGGCCGCGCTCAGCACCGCGGGCACCTGCTCCTTGGGCACGCTGGGCAGGAAGAAGAGGTTCTCCCCCTTCACGCCCAGCCTCTCCGCCAGCGCGTGCAGCGGGGCCTCTTCACGGCCCCTGCCCATGACGACGAAGCGGACCTCCGGGTCCAGCTTGCGCATCTCCGCGGCCACCCGCACCAGGTACTCCACGCCGTTCACCAGCCCCAGCGTGCCCGCGTACAGCACCATGGGACGGTCCCCCAGCCACGCGTACTTTTGCCGGAGCTCCTGGCCCGCGGACGCCGGCACCTGGAAGCGCTCCGGGTCGCAGAGGTTGGGGATGATGGTGATCTTCTCCGGCGGCACGCCCGCCGCCTCCACGCCCGCCTTCATGCCCGGCGACAGCGCGACGATGTGCTCCGCGCCCGCGTACGCGGCCTTCTCCAACAGCTGCGCGGCCATGATGGCGGAGCGGCTCTTGAGCGCGCCCACCGCGATGGGGATGGCGGGCCACAGGTCGCGCACCTCGAAGACCATGGGCCGCTTGTTCCACCGCGACGCGGCGATGCCCGGCACCGCGATGGTGAGCGGCGTGCTGGTGGCGAAGAAGACGTCCGCGGGCAGCTGCGCCGCGCGGCGCGTGGAGTTGACCGCGAAGTGGCTGAAGGCCCGGATGCGGTCCGGGTAGCTCATGGCGTTGCTGTAGGGCACCGGCAGCCAGTGCACCTGGATGCCGCTCTCGTTGGACTCGCGCCAGCCCTTGCCGCTGCCGCTGTCCGTGCGGGTGTCGGAGGTCACCATGTGGACCTCGTGGCCCATGGAGACCAGGCGCCGCGCGAGCTCATAGGAGCGCGTGCCCCCGTGCATGGTGGGGGTGTTGAAGTACTGATGCAGATAGACGATGCGCATGTCAGGCGGCTCCTGTGAATGAGGGTTGGGAAGGGGCGTGGGGTGGGGG